>DATAOM010000421.1:0-8298 GCA_036265775.1 Ktedonobacterales bacterium
GAGGCTGTCCTCGCGCGCCTGAAAAACTGAGCGGGAGCATATCATCACCCTCGCGCCTGATCCGTAAAGTCTAAGTGCGCAGTCCCGTCATAGCGAGAAATGCTCGCCCACTTTCGCTCCCGGAGACGCCCACGATGTACCCGCGTGACGATCCCTTTGATCCAGGCGCGCAGGCTCGCGCCAACGCGCTTCGCCGCCTCGCGCGCGAACAACTGGGCCTCGATCCCAACGTCGCCGATCCTCCTGCGCGTTCCCGCTCTCCGGCAGGTCCGTGGCTTATAGCGCTCAGTAGCGTTGTCGCACTAGCTGTCATCATTGGTTTGCTTGTCTGGGTGGCGCCGCGCGTATTACATCTGCCCAGCGCGCCCTCCGTCGCTGGCGGCGCATGCCTGCCCAAAGTGGGCGCCACAATCCCCAACGTGCGCGTCAGCCACGACGTGTTCCCCGCGCACAGCGAGCCGATGCTGGCGCAGGACCCGGCGAATCCGCTGCATCTCGTCGGCGGGACCAAGTTCTTCACCGATCCCGCGCACTACGTCTTCAAGATCGGCTGGTATGCGTCATTCGACGGCGGCTGCAAATGGACCGCCGGCCAGCTCCTGCCCGGCTATGACGATCTCCTCCTCACCTCCGACATCAGCTTTGCGTTCGGCGCGCAAGGCGAGGTCTACGCCGCCGTGCTGACCTACGACAAGAATCGCAACAGTGGTATCGCCGTCTCCACTTCTCACGATGGCGGCAAGACATTCGACGCTCCGTTGAATGTCTATTTCGACTCCACTGGCAAGGTGTTCAGCGACAAGCCCTGGATCGCGGTGGACCTGTCCAATGGCCCGCATCGCGGCGCGCTCTACGTCGTCTGGTCCTACGACTACGGCGGCGACTGCGGCGACGGCAACACCTGCGTCCAGGCGCTGGCCTTCTCGCGCTCCGCCGATGGCGGCAAGACCTTCTCGCCTGTACAGCAGATCGAAGGAAGCGCGCCGTTCTGCACAAATCCCACGCCGAAGCGGCCCACAGGCTCGACACGCTGCGACGCCGTGCTGGGCGCGACGCCGGTCATCCTGCCCGATGGAACGCTCGTAGTCAGCTTCGCCTATGAAGACCTGCTGACGACTGGCAAGATTCCCACGCGGCTGGTCAGCCTGACCTCGCGCGACGGCGGCGACACCTGGGCCGCGCCTGTTCTGGTAGCAACCATTGCCGACGTCTACGGAGCCTTCCCACCGGAGAAATATCGCAACATCACCCTGCCTGCTATGGCGTGTGACCCCAAGACTGCTCAACTCTACGTCGCCTGGTCAGATAAGGCGACCGGCGACCCCGATATCCTGCTCTCCACCTCGACCGATAGCGGCGCAACCTGGTCATCGCCCAAGCGCGTCAACGATGATCCAAAGGGAACCGGCGCACTCCAGTTCCAGCCTGCAATCGCCGTTGCGCCCAATGGCGTCGTCAGCGTCTCCTTCTTCGACACGCGCGTCGATCCCGCGCACAAGCTCATCGACGTCTTCCTCGCGCAGTCGACAAATCACGGCGCCTCGTTTCGGTCCAACGTGCGCGTCACGTCCGTAAGCTGGGACCCCGCTGTCGGCGCGCCCGTCGATGGCGGCGGCAATGAATTCATCGGCGATTATCAAGGGTTGGCAGCCGACAACCAGTATGCGCATCCCTTCTGGAACGACACCCGCGCTGGCGCGCAACAGATCTACACCGCCGCCGTCCTCAGCGCCCAACCTGCCTGATCGGCGTTACTCCGTTACGGCGTCCGGCATGTTCGAGGCGTGCAGATGCAGAATCGTCCAGTCCCCACCTCTTTTGCGTAACACGAAGGTACGGCGGCGTAGCGCGCCCGGCAGGACGAGATGAAACGAAACAACAGCGATATCGCCTGTCTCCTGGATGAGCAGATCCCGCGGTCGCAGATCGAGATAGGGTGGCCCCAATGCGCCAGCCCGTGTCTCCTCAAATTCGAGCAGAAATACTTGCTCTATCTGGCCTCTCCCTACTGCGCGCGCCGGATGGTCGCCACGAGGAAAGAAGACGGTCGCCTCGTCGTCGAAGTATGCGCGGAAGGTGTTCCAATCGAGGTTGGCGAACGCTCTCAAAAAGTCTCGTAGCGTGTCTTCAACGCTGGCAGGCGTGTCCAGCGCCTCATCTCGTTCCTTGCCGCCTCCCATCTCGCCCTGCTCCTTGATCGGCTTACCCTCTGCCTATATGTATGGCGATATATGGCCTCGCCTCGCCATGGTTCACGGCTGAGTCCAAACGGCGTTGAGGCGGAATCCATAGTATATGCTGAGGCACAATCGAAGTCGCAGGAGGCGCATTATGTATGAGTACCATCCCGTCATACCAGAGCGCCTGGATGATCTGGCGCGCTTCTCCGAGGCGCACGGCAAGTTCCGCTATTGCTCGTGCATGCGCTGGCGGCTGGCGAGCGCCGACTACAAGCGCTCCACAAAAGAGAAACGGATAGCAACGCTCGATGCGCTCGCCCAGCAGGAAATACCAGTCGGCGTGCTGGCCCACCGCGACGGCGAACCTGTCGGCTGGGTCTCGGTCGCCCCACGCGAGACCTACGCCGCGCTCGAGCGCTTCAAGGCGCTGCCGCGTATTGACGATTCGCCTGTCTGGTCGGTGGTCTGCTTTTTCGTTGATTCCCATGAGCGCGGGCACGGGCTGACGCTCGGCCTTCTGAAGGCCGCCGTGGCCTACGCAGTCTCAAAGGGCGCCGAGATCGTCGAGGGCTATCCCATCGAGCCGGGCGCGCGCCTCTACACCTATATGGGAACGGTCGCGACGTTTCGAGAAGCGGGATTTCAGGAGGTCGCGCGTCCGACCGAGGGGCGTCCCATCATGCGCTACTATGCCGAGCGTGATCGCGGCTGAGTCGGCGCCGCGCGCTCACCAAACTCCGCGACCGTGTCTCCGCCGTCGATGCGCTGCCGCAGGTCGCGCGTCTGCTCGCGCAGACTCTCCAACGTCTCCTTCACCTGCGCCACCCGCTCGCTCTCGATGCGCACGAAGCGCGTATACGGCGCCAGCGACTCCTCCAGCCGCTGCTTGCCGGAGGCGATCTCGCGGTTGAACTGCTCGCGCAGTGTGCGGTTCAGCGTCTCGCTCAACTCGCGGGTGCGCGCGTCAAACTGCTTCTTGGCGCGACTGCGATGGTAGGGAATCACGCCGAGGCCCAATCCGACCAGCGCCAGCCCTGCCGTGATGCCGGTGATGTCCGCCGCCGTCGTGCCGATCAGCACCGCGATGCCGACGCCCAGACCCACCGCGCCAGCCCCCGCGACCGCCGTCTGCGTCACCGCGCCCTGCAGCGTGCTCGCCAACTCCGCCGCCTCCACCGAGCGGTCGTAGGTGTTGACTGCCTTGTTCGCCGCAATGGAGACCCGTTGCAGCACGGAGCGGCGGTTGAAGTCGAAGGTTGCGCCGACCGAGCCGATGATGTGCTCGTCCGCGCCAGTACCCGGCGTGCCAAGCACTGATGCCGAGTTCTGCCGCCGCCGGGTGATGTACTCGTTCACGTTCTGCCAGAGCCGGTGCTCCTGCTCGACGAGCCAGTCGATCAGCTCGTTCACCGCCGCTTCGAGCTGCGCTGGCGCGTCGCCGATCACGCGCTGCTCGAACTCCTGGCGCATACGCTCGCGCTGAATGAGCGCGCGCACGTTGGTCAGCCGCACCGTCTCGTCGAAGAAGGTATCGCCACGGTCGCGCATCTGCAGCACGATATTCTCGACCGCCTTGAGCCGCTGCTCGAAGGCGCGCGTCATCTCCTCGGCGTGCGCCGCCACCTGCGTCTCGATGTTCTCGACGGTGCGCGCGTCCTCGTTGAGCAACTCCTGGCGCTTGGCCGCCTCTTCCGTGTATTTGATCGCCAGCCGCTGCATCACCCCCAGCGGCGTCAACAGCTTCAGTCGTGTGCGCCCCTCGTCGTCGAGCGTCCGCAGCAGGTAGTCGCGCACCGCGCCCAGGCGGCTGCGCTCGTAGAGCTGGATGCCGTCGTCGCCTGCGTAAGCCCGCCGCGCCTGCTGTGCGACCCGCGCCGAGACAGGGAAGATCTCTGGCGTCGAGCCGAGCAGCGCCGTCGCGTGCTGCCGCAGGAACGCCATCACCTCGGCGGTCTCGTCGGCGTCGCGCAGCAGGTCCACCTTGTTGAGCACCAGCACGATCTTCTTGCCCCAGTCGCGAATGCGCTCCAGGAACTGGCGCTCGCTCTCGGTAAAGGGGCGGTCGGCGGAGGTGACGAAGAGGATGAAGTCGCTGCGCGGGATGAACTCGCTCGTCAACTGCTCGTGGTGGCGCAGCACGGCGTTCGTCCCCGGCGTGTCTACGATCGCGGTATCTTTGAGGAAGGCGGAGGGCCGCCAGATCTCCTCGATGCCGTCCGGGCGCAGATGCTTGGAGGCCGTCTCGCCGTAACGTAGCAGCGTCACGTGCGCCGTCGTTGGCGTCACACCCTCGGTCAGCGCCTGCTCGCCGACGAGCGCGTTGATGAAGGCGCTCTTGCCGGCGTTGAACTCGCCCGCGATGACCAGCAGAAACGGCTCCTGCAGCGCCTGTGTGACGAGCCGCAGCGTCTCGTTATCCTCGGCCGAGGACTCGAAGGCGCGCAGGCAATCGCCAAGCTCCTGCGCGAGCCGCCGCTCCTGCGTGAGAAAATCCACCTCGCGGCTACGCAAAATGGAGGAGGAGAGTGAGGTAGACATGCTGGCGTTCCCTCTGGGGCTGAAACCATCCGGCGCGTCGTTGCGCGCGGAGGGCCGCCTGGGCTCTTGGCGGCGCATTCTGCCAGCACTAATACGCAGCGCGCAGACGGAAGTTGGAACGGATGTGCGCGCATTCATTGTTTCCCAGCCGCATGGGCATGAGACTACTTGTCAGGACTTTCTTGCGCTCGATTTGTTGCGCCACCTAATTGAAGAAGCCGTGATATAGTACCTGCTTACAAGGCGATGGCGATTCACATGGAGGGACCAATGTCCTTCTATACTTGGACCTGTAAGCTCCAGGTGTCACTTTCGATGACTTTCCCAGGGGGCTTAATTTTTGCGGGCTATCGAAACTCACATGTAATTTTTGATGGATTGGCGGAGATAGACTGTTATGCTGCATTTTTTCCCATTTTAGGGCGTTCCCTGCAATACGGGGAAACAGGCGAGGCTATTGTAAATTTGGTTGGCCCCGATACAGGCGGCCCTGATCCTGCGCAAGTCATTAGAGAAGGAACTCGTTTTGTTCTCCTCAGACCCGGAGCATTTTTTGCTGAAGGAAGTGTCGTCGCGGTTCTTGAATCGCCTGAATCATTTTGAGGACTACGAAAGACGCGAAATGCAGCCCTATCCACCGCAAATTTTGCAGATTACCTCTACCTCTTTTCTCGTGGCGATACAGAAAGAATGGCAGAATGCTCAGAGTGTCATTGACTCTCTCAGAGGAGCGCCAACATGCGGAAGCTCATCGTCAGCAACCTGGTCACGCTGGATGGCTACTACGAAGGCAAGGATCGCACGGTTGACTCGCTGTTCGAGTATTTCCCTGAAGAGTACTCGGGCGATCAACACTTCGACGAGTACAATACCGAGCGGCTACGAGCCGCCGACACACTGCTGCTGAGCGGTCGCGACTCCTTTTTGGGCAACAAGGCATACTGGACGAGCGTGCCGAATAACCCTAACGTCACGCCCATCCGCCGCGAGTTCGCCGACCTCATCCAGCGAGTCGAGAAGATCGTCGTCTCGGACAAGATCACCGCCGACGAGCTGGCACCGTGGGACAACACGCGCATCGTCAGGCTGCCGGACGCCCACCAGGAGATCGCCGCGCTCAAGCAGTCCCCTGACCGGGATATTCTGGTGATACTTGGCCGCACACTGTGGAATGATTTGCTCGTTCACGATTTGGTGGACGAGTTGCACCTAACCATCTTCCCGATGATCGCAGGCGCGGGCACGCCCATCTTCAATGGGCAGCCAGGCGTTACCCTCAAGCTCCTCAGCACGCGCACATGGCAAGGCTCAGGCAACATCCTCGCCTGCTATCAAGTAGGTCGCGAGCCGCATTAGTGGGGTTGCCATCCAACCAGAAAGCGGCGGACGATGGTGTACGAACCCGTTTACTTTTCGGGCGCGCTGCCACGTCCGCTGCGTTTGTGGAAACTTCTGGCGCCTGAAGACTGTCTACAATCTACTTTGCCGTGACGGCGGCGGTGTACGCCTCCTCGTAGCCATCCGCCGAGCCGCCGACGCGCCGGTCCGTCCAGAAGGGATACGCCACGCCGCCATAGGCGTCAATGCCGCCGTAATCGCCATACTGGTCGCCCAGGTTCGCGCCACAGCACGTCTCGTTCGTCATCGCCGTCGTCACCTTGACGTTCGCGCTCACACTCTGCCCGCCATCCGTCGAGCGGGCGTAATACACGTCCGTGCTCTGATGCGCCGGATCATTGCGCGTATCCTGCCAGCTCATGCTCACCGCGCCGTTCGTCGGGTCTACCGCCAGCAACTGGTTGAACTGGTCGTTGGCCATGCCAGTCGCGTCATCGTTCACCCGTAGCGCCGCGCTCCACGACGCGCCGCCATCGGTCGAGCGCGAGAGGAAGATGTCAGTCCCGTTGCTGGCGGTCAGGTCCATCCAGATGCAGTAGAGCGTCCCGCGATGCGCGCCGGAACTGCGGTCAGCGGCGCAGGAGGGATAGACGAGCGCGCCGCGCACGTTCTCCGCCGGAATGGCAATGTCGAAGGTGAGGTTCGTTGGCGAGATCAGATGCGTTGGGCCAAAGCTCAGGCCACCGTCCGTCGAGCTGCTCTCGTTGATGCCGCCGTTGCGGTAATCAAGCCAGGCGACGTGAACCGTCCCATCTGGCGCGACAAACGGATCAGCGCCGATGCCACCCTTCGGCCCGGAAGACGTATCGCTCGCCGGGACCGGAGCAGAGAAGGTCACGCCATGGTCGGTGGAGCGGCTGACCAGGATGAAGTTGCTGCTGGACGACGAGCCATTGCCGCCGGTCGCGTTATCCCAGCCAACGTATACGGTCCCCTCGTGCGGCGAGCCAGGGTTGTTGTCTACCGTGATCATCGGCTTGTCGTTGAACTGCGCGCCGCCTGACTGGAAGTTGAAGTAGGTTGGCGTCCACGTCTGGCCGCCATCCGACGACTGCGCCACCGCCATCTCAGACCCCTTCACGCCACCGCCCTTGCCGAAGAACACGACGATATAGCTGTAGTACACATTGCCGTGCAGGTCCCACGCCACACCAGGGTCCGAGCCGAAATCATAGCCGTTCGTCCCAATCGCTGGCGGCAGCGGCAGATCAACGCCGCCCCAGGTCGCGCCACCATCACTGGAGAAGTAGCCACGCATCGGCAGGCGGAAGATCTCATTCGACCCCGCGACAATCTGTTTTGGATTGGTAGGATTGATCGCGATATTCGTCTCGCTCTGCGGGCCAGGCTCATTGCTGACATTGATGTTCGCGCCGACTTTCACGCTAGACTTCGGCCCAGGATTGGGCAACGGCGTAAAGTTGGACGCCGAGACGACCTGATACTTCGCCCACCAGCGCGGCTGTGTATAAGTATTCTTCCCACTCGCCGCCTTCGTCGGGAGTGCGATGTAGAGCGCTGTAGCCACCACCGCCACCAGCGCAACCGCGACCACCACACTGGCGGCGATCCACCACTTCCTGCGCGCCATGTTTGCCCCTCCAAGCTAGGAATCCTCGAGTATGGCTGCTATGCTGACGCCCATACTAGCACTGCCCGCCAGGAGGGTCAATCATTTCCTTACTGCGGCGCTCTGAGGAATGGCAGGCGCGCTGTTTGGAGTTTCGGTCGTCTGGTTGGGAACCGAGCGCTTAGCGAGACGAAGGACCAAAATTGAGCGTGGGGTCATTCTTTCGTCTCCTCATGCTCGCCCTTTCGCGGCAACTGCTCGGCGACGATGTAGGTCGCCACATCCCAGGCGTTGTGGATACCATCGAAGATCAGCAGTAGCAGTGCTCCGGCGACCACAAACAGCGCTGCTTCTGCATTCCACAGGAGCAGCGCCCCGCCCACAACGAGCGCCGAGTAGGCGATGAGCGGCGCTGCTGAGTTCGCCAGCCAGTCTTCCAGCACAGGTGTGTACCTGCTGTTAAAACGGCGCAACCGGCGTGTGACGATCAGTGTATAGATCACCCCCGCAATCCCGCAGACGCCAAGGATAAGGGCTGGAGGGAGGACATCCGACCAAGGCGCGCTGAGGAGCGCGCAGACGAACAGCACAACGCTAAAGTACACAATCGTC
>DATAOM010000422.1:0-17250 GCA_036265775.1 Ktedonobacterales bacterium
GCTGGTCAACCCCACGCTGAGTGACCTGGTGGGCGGGGTGCAGGCGGTGACGTTGGGCGATGAGGAGGCCAAGCGGCGGGGGACGCAGAAGACGGTGCTCGAACGCAAGAGTCCCCCCACCTTTGACGTCTTGGTCGAGCAGGAGGAGCGTCATCTCGTCGGCATCCATCACAACGTCGCAGCTTCAGTTGATATGGCATTACGCGGGGACACGCCTGCGCGCGAGATGCGTGAGCGCCAGCCAGATGGCTCGGTGCGCCGCTGGACCGAGCATGTGCAACGGAACGCGCGCGCCGATGCCGTTGGGTTGCCCACTCGTGACGCGCCAATCTCCTATGACGTCGAACGCGAAGCTCCTCGTGATGCCGCTCCGCGCCGTCGCAATGGCCGGAGTCCGCTGGCAGGCCAATCCGCCCGCGCGCCCTGGTGGGAACAGCGTGAGCCGCGAACGAGTGGTCAGTCGAACGGACGTCGCGACGTTCGTGACGACGATGGCGGTGGCTGGCTCGATCCTGAGTTAGCGCTGGGGCGCCCGCTAGCCGATACGCGCGGTGCGTCAGGTCTTGCTAGTGGCGAGCAGGGAAGCGTGCGCGTACGGCGTATCTTCCCGCTCGGTGTGAATCGCGGGCGGCTGGAGCAGGCCATCCGCGAGATGAGTGTGCCTGCTATGCTGGTGAAGGCCGAAGATGAGGCTGACGCGGTCTTCGTGCTGAAGAACATGTATCGCAAGCAGCCCGATCGCGTGGACGCGGCGCAGGCGGCGCACGTGCCAGTCTACATGATCCGCAGCGACAGCATGGACCGGCTGCGCGAGGCGCTTTCGGACCTCTTCCAGCTTGGCGCGCGCCTCTCCGAGACGTTGGGCGGCGACACGGGCGAGTGATAGTCCGTGATAAGGCGTGAAACTACTCAGGCGCTCTAACAGGCCGGCGCTCTCAGATATGCAGACCGAACATGGATGAATCGCCCAACGGTCAGCCGTTCAACCGCTCGCGCAGACGCTCGACAAAGATCTCGAACGCCAGCATATGTGTCACCATCTGCTCCAGCCAGACTGCCAACTGCGGATCGGCGGGATCTGGCCGCGCCAGTTGGTAGCCATTCAAACGCAGAAAGGTGAAGCCAGCAACATACCCCGTGCGCTTGTTGCCGTCTACGAACGGATGATTCATGGCGATTCCGACCATGTACAGAGCGCCCTGCGTCACCACGTCCGCGCCTTCATAAAAGGACGCCTGTTGTGGGCGCTGCAAGGCGCTCTCCAATAAGCCCTAATCCCGTGCAGGCAGCGCTACCTGCCCTGCCTGCCGCAACACCTGCTCATTGATGCGGATGACTTCCTCCGCCGTGAGGTAGATAATCATGGGCATCGGGCTACTTGTCGCGTAAGTAGTCAAGCGTCGCTGTTGACTCTGCGATGACGATCTGCGCCGCCTCCATCACCTCAGGGCGCGCCACACCAGATGAGACGGTTGGCTGCGCCAGCAGCGATTCGAGCAAGCGCGCCAAGCGCTCCTGTTCCTCAGCAGGCAGCGCGCTGACCTGTTCCATCACCTGCTGCAGATGCTCGGTCATCATCCGAGATGTCCTTCGCTTTCCTAAGTTTATCCTAAGTTATCCTGGCGCCACGGTCACCTGCTGCCCAGGGATGAGGCTAGGGGCATGTGCCCGATGCTACTATCATCGCGGACAGTGGTCGTGATCTGCACAATCGTGCCCATACGCAAGGTCTTCTGAGCAGTCCAGCGTCTGCCGTTGCTGACCTCAGCGTATCACAATGCAGTGTTCGACAGACCTTGGCGATTGTACAACAAGGGCCTTATTACCACGCAGCTTCTGTATCAGACCATCAGCTTGGCGACGTCGCCGCAGACCTTGTTGAGGTTGCTCCAGTCTTCGCTGGTATTGTGCTGGCTGAGGACTGTGATGGCGTACGTCTCATTTCCGGCGACAATCACACCTGTCGTGTTGAGCGCCCAGTCTGTCCAGCTCGTCACGTTCAACCAGCCGTCCTTCATGTAGAAGGTTGACCCCTTCGGGGCTGTATCACCCACGCCCCATTGCATCCCAGGATCAACGTGGCTCATCAGGTTGAGCGCCAGTTGCTGATGCTCCTTCGTGAGTATCTTGCCTTGATACAGCAGCGTCACGAGCTTCGTTATGGTAGCCGGAGACTGTTGCGCGCATCCGAAACCGACCCCACACAGGGTGTAATCGTCAATTCCTATCTTATGCAGATACGCCTTTTGCCCAGGGCCGAAGCCGACGCGCGCGAAGAGGGTTTGGGCCGCGTCGTTATCTGAGATCTCGATCATCTGCGTCAGCAGGTTGATCTCATCACTGCGCAAAGCGCGGTTCTGCCCCTCAACCATATCTATGTAGGACGCCATGATGGCGACCTTGGAAACGCTTGCTAAAGTAAAGGTCGCGGTGTCGTTTTGGCCATAGTAGATGTTCCGCGTAATGTCGTAGATCGCGACACCTGTGTTCTTCTGCTGGCTGTCCACGTAGGCGGCGAGGTCGGGTGAGAGCATGTCCAGCCCGGCTTCAGGACGCGCATCTTTCGGTGGCGCGGTGAGCGTCAGGGCGGAGGCGGGCGCCCAGCCGGAGCCGCTGCGTTTGGCTGCGCTAAAGTTTGTGTTGTACCAGAGCGCCGTCTTGCTCCACTTCGTCTGACCAGTCAACGTCAGCGGGAAGTTCGGGCCGATTGTGCCAACGGGCTTGCCGTTGGCAGGCGTGTCCAGCAGCGGGGTAGTCGCGTTGCCCCAGGCGGGCGTCTTCGCCGCGAGCGCGACGGTCGGCGGGCCGAGCGTGCGCAGGTAGTCCGCGCCAGCGGGAGCTACCGAGATCGCTGGCTGCCCTTTGTCGTCCTTCGCGTCGTTGTCCACGATCACGACGCCGTACCAGAAGGGCTGCACGAGAACATGGTGCGATGCGCCATCCACCGTCGCCGTCGTCTCCAGCGCCTCCGTCAGTGGGCGTCCGAAGTTGGCGAGCATGCCGCCGGGGCTGGTCGTTGAACCGTTGACGTACGCCCAGATGATGGGCGGGATCGTGTGGCCGCTGCCGTTCTTGATGGCGAAGAGGACGGGATCGGTTGCGGTAGCGTCGGGCGCGGGCGTCGCGGGCGTTCCACTGCTGGTCAGCTTCTCCGGCTGTGCGGCTGTGCGCAGGTCGCCATAGCTCAACGAGCCGACCGTGAGCTGGCTGCCGAGCTTGAGCAGCGCAGGGGGAACCGGCAGGCGCACGACATCGCTGGAGCCTTTGGGGGTTTGGGCAATCTGGATAGCAGTGTCACCCGACGCCGATCCCGCGCTGGAGCTTTGCGCATTCGGCAGCAGCAGCGCGCCATCGGTGAAGAATTGCGCGAGACCGCCACTTGTTGGCAAAGCGCCTGTCAGTGGCGTCCCTAGCAGCGTGGCGCCGGCGTGCGCGTCGTAATATGCCTTGAATGCGGGGTCTATCGCGGCCTGTTGTGTGGCGAAGGCGTCGTAGTCCGGATTCACCGCCGTCTGCTGTGTCTGCTGCGCCCAGGGAAAGAGCGGATCGCCGCCGAGGCCAATCAGCGTCTGGATACGCGACCACTGGCTGATGACGACGACGCTGGGAACAATGACCAGCAGCAGGCCCAGGACGGCGAAGAGCCACACCCGGCCGGATTTCTTCTTCGGCGGCGCGCCATATCCATTGCGCATCGAGGCGGGCGTCCAGGTATCCTCATTCCCATAGCGCGCGGAACGGGAGCGTGGTCCGGACTCACCTGCGTAGCCGGCGCCTGCCCGCGCAGGACGCCGCTGTGGCGCGTCATTCCAACTATCCCAGGAGGCGTCGCGGGATGATGGACGGCGATTAGAGGATGAGCGTGGAACTGTCGGAGGAGCGCGGAAGTCTTCTTCGCGCCAGTCCTGGTCGCGCCAGTCCTGGTCGCGCCAGTCCTGGTCGCGCGGGCTACGACCAGAAGATTCTCTGGAGGAGCTTTCGGAGCGCGGGCGGTAGCCAGAGCGTGGCGTGTAGCGATTGCTCGGCAGGGCCGAGCCTCCATCACCGCGACGTGGCGGCCGCCGGTCGTCCATCCATGCCCTCCTCGCGCCGCAAATACCAACGTGGCGCTGCCGCCAACCAAGTGTAACACAGATGGTCCCGCACGTAACCTGCTCTAGCCGCGATTGGCCTGTGGCGAGGAAATTTTACAAGCGGTCGCGCAGCGCTTCGATCACACTGGCGTTACGGCCCACGCTGTCAGATCCATTCCCTCAAGCATACGACGCAGCGCGGTCCATCGGCGCGTCGATGTGATAGAGTGACCAGATGTGACGCGCAGCAGGCTCAGCAAATACTGCGCGCCTGGCGCCACGGACGACGCCGGGAATGGGGGAGTAAGGAGACGCCGATGACGAATCAGGCCGCGCCTTGGTCCACCTGGTCTGGACGCGAGCAGGTTCCCGCGCCCGCAATGACGCTCCCAGATGGCCGGACGGTCACGCTCATCGCCACGGTCATGCGCCGGAAGATGCCTTTTGGCGCGCGTGCGCGTGTCGCGCCGTGGGCGGTGCGGATCGAGGATGGCGGGCGCATACAGCAATTCCGGATTCGCGATGGCACAGCGCTCGCAACCGCCGCGCTCGTCGCTGGAGAGCTTCTGGTCGGCGCTGTCACGCTCTGGCTTGTGCAGCGCGCTCGCCGCGCGCAAGGTGTGTGATTCACGTTCAATTCAGGGAAGGATGAAAACGATGACGACGACTGTGACACGCCCAGCCTCTAACAGCGCAACGCTGGCTCCACTGATGGAGCGCACAATCACCCGGCTGACCGAGGTGGCCGGGCCAACCGCCGTCTTTGGCGCGCCAGTCGAGCGTGGCGAGACGACCGTCATCCCGTGCTGCCGCGTGTCGGTCGGCCTGGGATTTGGCGGCGGTGGCGGCGCAGGATCAGCTCGCACGGGGGACGCTCACGGGGAAACCCAAGCAGACACGCAGGCGGGTCAGACCCCAACGGCGACCGGAGAGGGCATCGGCGGTGGCGGCGGATCGCAGGGACGTCCGGTGGCGGCGATTATCCTCACGCCTGATCGCGTCCAGATACGTCCCATCGTCGACGTGACGCGCGTCGCGTTCGCGGGCATGGGGACCGCCGTCGCGCTCGCGCTCCTCATTGGACGCGCCTTGCGCTAAGAATCTGTTAGCGCAGATGACTTGATCTCGCTTGCGCGCTCCTGACGACGCCTCTCATCGGAGATGGCGCCATCGGTGGCTCGCGCTCGCTGTCAGCGGCGCAAGGCGAAGACAAACCAGGGCGAGCGCGGCTTCAGCGCACAGCGCACCAGCATGGCCGCCACGGCGCTGGCTCCGAAGATAGTCAGCATCCTTCCTCCATTCTGTCTCCGCTGCAAGGGCAGGGGATGGAAGTCGGCGCCACCCATCCATCCCCATCTATCCCCATCGGACCAGTCCAGGCTACTTCTTAGGGCCGCCTATCGGGCAGGCTCAACCATCCGCGTGAGCGGCATATCCAGCGCCGCAAAGCTGCCCGCGACGAACTCCTTGACGCCCTCGCCGCCGCGCAGGGTCAGCCAGACAGACTCGTGCGGCGACGGGAAGCCTAGCTCGAAGGTGAAGAAGGGGCAACAGTCGCGCTCGGAGAGGATGAACTCCAACAGGTCGCGCACGCCCTCCGCCATGGCTGGGAAGGCGAAGCGGTAGCCGTCGGGCGTCTCCTCCATATACCGGGCGCGAGCGAAGAGTGGGGCGACCACATCTTCCCCACGCTCGCGCAATTCGGCGGCTGAGAGGGTACACGCTACGGGGAGGTCGGACGCCGTCTCAGGCGTCAGATCAGATGCCATGATGTGTTCCTTTCTGGGAACTGCTGGGACAACATGAGGGGTGGCCATTCCCTCGCCCAGAAGCCTACACTCTTCAAGTGCCCTTGATGTCAAGAGGAAATTGAAGAGCCTGCGAAAATGAGGTCGCAGGAGCGGAGCAAGACGATGGTCGCTGAAAAGGTCCGGGAATCAGGGATGACGATTGGCGAGGTGGCGTACCAGGTGGGGATCGCGACCTCGGCGATTCGCTACTACGAAGAGATCGGCCTGCTGCCGCCGCCCGCGCGCGTCAACGGGCGTCGTCGCTACGATTGGAGCGCGGTCCAGCGGCTGTGTGTGATCGAGTACGCGCAGCAGGCGGGATTCACCCTCGGCGAGATCCGCGAGCTCTTCTTTGGCTTCGCGGTGGGCACACATCCAACTGAGCGATGGAAGGCGCTCGCGCAGCGCAAACTTCAGGAGCTTGAGGAGCAGAGCAGACGCATTCAGGCAGCGCAGGATGTCCTGCGTGAGGGGATACGCTGCGGCTGCCTGACGATGGAGCAGTGCACTGTCTGGCTCAGCGGCCTGGAGCAGTCACCGCCAGTTAGGTGAAGCGCGCGACAGGGCTAGCCAGTGCGGTTCCTCTGGCCGTTTCTCAGCCCACATGCCCTTGACGCCTCTGTATCAGCGCTTCACCATTCGCCGCGCAGGTAGCGCTCCCACATCGCGCTGGCGAGCCTATTGGCCTCGGCCTCGACTCCATAGCGCGCGAAGTAGCGGCAGACGCGCTCGACATCGCGCAACAGCAACGGGTAGACCTCCAGGTTGTAGCGCGGGTCCACCGCCTGGGCGAAGTCAATGATCGTGATCGCCCCTGACTGGTAGAGGATGTTATACGCCGAGAGGTCGCCGTGGATGCAGTCGCAGCGAAGAAATAGCTCGATGTTGCGCAGGACCTGCTCGAAGAGGCTCCGCGCCTCCCCGCGCTCCAGGCTGACCTCGCGCAATAGCGGCGCTGCCTCATCGTCCTCGCCGATATAGTCCATCAGGAGCGCGTTGCCGATCTGCGCGAAGGGCTTTGGCACGTCCGCTCCGGCGTCGTAGAGCCACCGCTGTACCAGGAACTCGTCGCTGATCCACGTGGCGACCCGCTCGTGCTGCCCCCGGCTCGACCGCTGATGGGCGCGCCATCTGCGGTCGTTGCGCACGGCGCGCCCTTCGGTATCGCGTTGCGCGCGGCTCTCGCGGTAAAGCGCGTCGTTCTGCAGGCTGCGGAACATGCGCGGACGGTAGACCTTGGCGGCCACATACTCCCGTTCCGTCGCGCTGCCGCCAGCGCAGCAGTAGACGGTAGCCTCTTTGCCGCTTTTGACCATGCTCAGCACGTCGGCGATCAGGTCGTCTTCATAGAAGCGTTCGAGCGAGGAGAGGACCCAGAAGCGGTCGCGTTGGTGCGCGAGAAACGTCGGGGCGAAGGGCGGCTTGATGTCGGCGCGTTCCGCCGTCTGGATGCGCAGCCAGCGCTTGACCTCGGGACTGGCCTCGTAGCTCGTCTTCTCCGGTGGATGCTGAGTTGTCTCTGTCTCATCTATTGTCACCGAGGCGGCGGAGTCAGGGGAAAGCAGCGCTATGCCTGCTGTGGTAGATCGTTGATTGGCGCGGTGGCGGGCAGCGTGTTTGGCATGTTTGGTCTTCTTGCTCACGAGCACATCTTTCTGGCAGCCAGCGGCGTATGCCGTGGCCGCGTTGAACGCTCGTGAGGCAAAGACACAAAGGGACAGAAATCAAGGGCGTCTCAGGCGCAAGCGGACTGGATATAATCCTACGCTACCGTGTCGAAGACGACGGGTGAGCTATGAGACGTCGCTGATGCTGTGTCGCGCGGCGATCACGAGCGATACGGGCGACAAAGAGAACCAAAAGGCTCTGGTGGTCACGGGTGTATCCCTCCTTTGCTCGTGCGCCGAGTTGCGCGGGTCGCGGTGATGATGCTCAGGGCGGCGCCCTCGTCTTCCCAATGGCGCATACTGCGCGCCGCCGAGGGCTGTGCATAGTATAGCGCATATCGGCGCATCAGCACGCTACAGTTTTCTGCATCTCCCGCCAGCGAGCGGGCGTTAGAATGAGAGATCGTGGGGGCCGATGTGGTACACTACGGCGTGGACGAACGCAGGCAGATAGCGGGCCCATAGCTCAGTGGCAGAGCGGACGGCTCATAACCGTTTGGTCGCAGGTTCGAACCCTGCTGGGCCCACCTTCATGGACATTGAGGGTTTTATCTTCGCGTCGCAGGCCTGTAGCTCAGTGGCGAGAGCGCTGCTCTGATACAGCAGATGTCGTGGGTTCGACTCCCACCGGGCCTACCAATGATTCACTGGCGGGGCGCCTCTATTAGAGGGTGGCCCCCGCCGTTGCGCGTCTCATAGGAACTTGCAAAATCCCTATCGTGCGCGAAAGGAAGGATACTACCCATGGAGTTTTTTGATCGCGCGCGCATCTTCGTCAAAGCCGGCAATGGCGGCAATGGCTCGGCGCACTTCCGCAGGGAAAAATTCGCGCCACTCGGCGGTCCCGATGGCGGCGACGGTGGACGTGGCGGTTCGGTCTATCTCGTCGCCAATTCCAACCTGAACACCCTCGTGGACTTCCACTACAACGCGCGCTACGCGGGCAAGCCTGGCGGCTCCGGCGCGCGCCAGAAGATGCACGGCGCGGCGGGCGCCAACAAGACGCTCAAGGTTCCCGTTGGCACGGTCGTGCGCGATGGCGAGACCGGCGAGCTGCTGGCCGATCTGGTCGAGGCGGGGCAGAAGGTGATGGTGGCGCGTGGCGGGCGTGGCGGCCTGGGCAACGTGCATTTCGCCACCGCGACCAACCAGGCCCCACGCGAGGCGCAATTGGGCGAGCCGGGCGAGGAGCGCTGGCTGGAACTGGAGTTGAAGCTGCTGGCGGATGTCGGCCTGGTTGGCTACCCCAACGCCGGCAAGTCCACGCTGCTCTCGGTGGTCTCGCGCGCGCGACCCAAGATCGCCGACTACCCCTTCACGACACTCGTACCGAACCTAGGCGTCGTCGTCGTGGGTGACCCCTCACGTGGCGACTACGATAGCTTCGTGATGGCCGATATTCCTGGGCTGATCGAGGGCGCGGCGCAAGGCGTCGGCTTGGGGCACGAGTTCCTGCGCCATGTCGAGCGTACGCGGCTGCTATTGCACCTGATCGACGGCGCGAACGTCGAGCGCGACCCGTGGGCCGAGTTCGAGGCGATCAACAAAGAGTTGGCTGAGCATAGCGCTGATCTCGCCGCGCGTCCGCAGATCATCGTTTTGACCAAGATGGACCTACCAGAGGCGCGCGACCGCTGGCCAGCGCTCCAGGCGCGCGCGGAAGCTGAAGGCTACGCCGCGCGGGCGATCTCCTCGGCGACGCAGGAGGGCGTGCAGGAGCTGATCAACTACACCGCCGAGCGGTTGCGCGAGCTACGCGAGGAGGAGACGGCGCGCGCCAAGACTGAGGTTCCAGCGACTGGGCCGGTGCTGCGACCCCAGCCGGACGACGCCTGGTTTGTCGAGCCGGGCGACGAGGGCTTGTACTACGTGCGCGGTCGGCGTGTCGAGCGCATGGCGGCGATGACGAATCCCGACAGCTTCGAGGGGATGGAGCGGCTGGAGACGCAACTGCGCAAGATGGGCGTGATCGCCGCGCTAGAGGAGGCAGGCGCGAAGCCCGGCGACACCGTCTACATCGGCAAGACGCAGCTCGAATGGGGCGACGAGATGTAGCGCGTGAGTGTTGCTGGCTACGCCGCGACTGGCCGTTGTTCGGGCATATACTTACGGTAATACAAGGCGTGTTCTGGACTGGACGCGAGGAGGCTTCCACTATGCGAGAGGTCGTGATCGCCGAGGCGGTGCGCACCCCGGTAGCCCGGCGCAACGGCGCGCTGAAAGACGTGCATCCCGTCGTGCTCGGCGCAATGGCGCTGCGCGAGCTGGCGCAACGGACGAAGATCGATCCGGCGGTGATCGAGGATGTCGTATTTGGCTGCGTCAGTCAGGTCGGCGAGCAGTCGCTCAACGTCGCGCGCAACGTCGTGTTGCAGGCGGGCTTCCCCATCTCGGTTCCGGCGACGACGGTAGATCGGCAGTGCGGCTCCGGCCAGCAAGCGATACATTTCGCCGCAAACCTGATCTCCTCGGGCGTCTGCGATGTGACGGTCGCGGGTGGCGTCGAAAGCATGACGCGTGTGCAGATGGGATCATCCTCGGCGGGCGGCGAGGGGCCATTCCCCGCCTCGCTGCTGGAGGTCTACCCAATCACGCACCAGGGCGTCTCGGCGGAGATGATCGCCGCCAAGTGGTCGATCCCGCGCGACGAGATCGACGAGTTCAGCCTGCGCAGTCACCAGCTCGCCGCCAAGGCGCAGGACGCCGGCTACTTCGACCGCGAGACCTTCGCGCTCTCGCTGCCCGACGGCACGAGCTTCAGCAAGGACGATGGCATCCGCCGCGACACGACGCTGGAGAAGCTCGCCAGCCTCCAGCCGGTCTTCAAGCCGGATGGCGTCGTGACGGCGGGCGGCAGCAGCCAGGTCAGCGACGGCGCGGCGGCGCTGCTCCTGACCACGCCGGAGAAGGCGGCGGAGCTTGGCCTGACGCCACGCGCGCGTATCGTCGCGCAGAAGGTCGTCGGCGTGGACCCGGTGATGATGCTGACCGGGCCGATTCCCGCGACACAGCAAATCCTCCAACGCGCCGGGTTGACCGTGGACGACATTGATCTCTTCGAGGTCAACGAGGCGTTCGCGCCGGTCGTCTTGGCGTGGAAGCGCGAGCTGCATCCCGACATGGAGCGCGTCAATGTCAACGGCGGCGCCATCGCGCTGGGGCATCCGCTGGGGGCGTCGGGCGCGCGACTGATGACGACGTTGCTGCACGAGCTAGAGCGGCGTGGCGCGCGCTACGGCCTGCAGACGATGTGCTGCGGCGGCGGCCTAGGCACCGCGACGATCATCGAGCGACTATAGGCTTACCTGTTCACTACAAGGGCCGTCTCCCTACTCGGGGGGCGGCCTTCCTTTTTCCGCATGCTACGAGGGATTTCTCATAAGACGGTCTCAATGACAAAATCACGTTGGAGCAGGCGCTATGGCTGGCAGGCATATCCGTGGGGACGCGCAGGCCTTGGCCCGCATGGAACACGAACTTGGATCTGAAGCTGATCAGGCGAGCGCATGGGTCACCAAGGGGCATGAGATCGCCGCGCGCATGGGGTCGTGTAACATTGATGTATTGGTCGCCTTTGAGCGCGCCGTGGAACTCGATCCAACGCTTTCCTCTACGTGGCTTGGCTATGCGATGGCCCTCCGTGCAAACAGAAATTACGAGGATGCGCTGGACGCCGAGGCAAAGGTGTTGGCGCTTGATTTGGAGAATCCATCGGCATGGCTGAGTCGAAGCCGTACACTTAGCCAGCTTTTTCGGCACGAGGAGTCGCTCGCCGCGCTCGAACGAGCAATGACTTTGAGTCCAGCAATCGCCGAGAATTGGAACGCTTGGGAGAATAAATGGGCGCTCCTTCGTTCTCTTAAGCGCGAAGACGAAGCGGTTGCGGCACACAAGCGCTATCGAGAGTTACTGGAGATTGCCGCTGGCGCTCTGCCAACAGAGACTAGCGCAACTCTTTCACCAGCGCAAAGACAACTACTTGTCGAGAAGACCTATTACGACGAAGGTTTGCTAGAGGATCAGGAACTCTGGCTGGCAATCATTCAGCGCCAGGAGGACCAAGGATATTTCTCTCAGATGGAAGCGCTGACGCGCATGGTCGGAGCAAAACGTCTTGCTACGCGCTTGCGAGAGGAGTTAGGGTCTCCGCTGACGCGAGAACAACTCGTTGCGTTACTACAGCCAGTCATGCGCATGGAAGGCACAGAGGAAGAGCAAGAAGCCTGGCTTAGGCTGATTGCCGAAGAGACAGGCGCATCATTTGGTAGCATCACGGAAGACATCTATTGGCCCAAGAAGGAGATGACCGCCGAAGAGATCGTCGGGCGCGCCATCGCGCGAGGGAAGCGCGTCTGAGGGCAAAGAGAGTGGTGACGCCAGAGATGACGCCGCCACCTGAATCACAAATACCGCCGACGCCTCGGTATGAGGGCAGGAGAGAGCGGCTGGCCAGTGAAGATCATTTCGAGGGTGGCAAGCAGCGTCATCGATGAAGCCGTGTTAAAAGCACATGAGCTCACATGATATGTGGGCCCTCGGCTATGATGACCTTTTCGATCGTCTGTTGAGCACATACTGGACCGAGGGGCTAATGGCCTTATCCGTGCGGTGAATGCACCCTATCCAACAGCACGGCCGGCGCATGCCCTCTTTGAGTTCCGTGCGCACCCGTTCGACGTGCTATTGTCTCGTTTCCGGCTTCTTCACAGAGATCGTCCAGCAGATCCATTCATTGCGCGTCAGCGGCGTGAGATCCTCCCATACCGCGAGCGCCTCCGTGTCAGCGGCGAGGGTTTGCTGTAAGTCCTCTGGCAAGTCGTGGACAACCCCACCGGAGATGTCTTGTTTGGTCATATAACATAGCCCTCTCTCGCAAGGATGCGGGAGCGAACGGCGTCTTCAATTTGCCCGTCTTCTCCCGCGTCGAAAACACGAGAATCGCCGAGCGCGCCATCGCTCACCGCGCCGTCGCTGGCGATACTCTTCGCCAGCGGCGTC
The DNA here is from genome assembly GCA_036265775.1 of Ktedonobacterales bacterium. Classification (GTDB taxonomy): domain Bacteria; phylum Chloroflexota; class Ktedonobacteria; order Ktedonobacterales; family JADMIN01; genus DASWAC01. The sequence goes on from DATAOM010000422.1 coordinate 12,529, forward strand.
GTCGGATTGCCGGCGTCAACCAGGTTCTCGCCCAGGCTATCGAACCAGTCCATCCAATCCTTGATGATCGCCGCACTCTCTTCCGGCGTCGGCTGTGTTTCGCGGACTCCACCCATGTACACCAGCAAGAATTTCGCCATTGTCGTTCCTCTCCCTATCGGCAGAAAACTCATTGCCTGCCATGGCGCTCGATCCGCCTCGATCCGCCTCGATCATCTGTTCCATGACGCCCACATGGTATGCCATTCCCTTTGCCTCTCACCGAAGCGGCCACCTCTGTCTCGCTAGTGCAAGGCTCCGCACATCAGGCGCAGACCATACACAAGCACCCTCTATGCGCCGCAAGCTGTTCTTGACTGGTCCTAGCCTGAAGAGGCCAGCGGCGCTGGAGAACCTGACAACAGATGAGCGCCAACCCGGCTCTCTGCTTGCGGCGTCTGGCGCGGATAGATATACTCTCGGCAGGTGAAGCGAACGAGCGAGCAGGGAACGACTATGAGCGCGACGGCGGAGTCCTCAGCGGCGACAGGAGATACTGCTGCGCGCGCTGACGCGACCAACTGGCTCGCGCGGCTGAATCGCGCGCTGGTTGAGCTTGTACGGCTCCGACGCACAGTGGATGGCGCGCTCATCGCGCTCTATCTCGCCATCTGGTCGTCCTGTGGCCTCATCCCGTTCAACACTACCGACCTCGAAGCCTTCTTCTTCCCCGCCGCGCGCATCGCACTAGAAGGCCATCCGTTTGGCGTCTACGCCGTGCGCCTCGGCGACGCCTATCCCAACGCCAACGGCCCCCTGAGCCTCGTTCCCCTGACGGCGGTGGGCGCGCTGGCGCAACTGCTCGGCTGGATCGACGTGCTGACGCTTCGCCGCGCGCTGATCTTCGCCGTCTTCGCCATCTTCCCGCTGCTGCTGGCGCGCGAGGGGCTGCGCACGATCGCCCGGCTGAACGGCAAGCCGCTGACCGGCTTTGCGCGCTACGGCGTCTTCGCGCTCTTCCTCTTCAGCCCGCTCCTCTGGCAGGGGATGCTCGGCTACGGGCATATCGAGCTGGCGATCATGCTCTGGCTGCTGCTGCTGGGCGTCAACGCGCTTGCGGACGGACGAGCAGGGTGGGCGGGCGTTCTCCTTGGCCTGGCGCTGTTGACGCGTAGCTCGGCGCTCGTCTATGTCATCCCGCTGCTCGGCGTGACACTTTGGCGGCGGCGCTGGAGCCAGGCGGCGCGTTTCGTCGCGCTCTACGCGCTCGTCGTCGTCGCAGGGCTCGCTCCCTTCCTGCTCGCCGACCGCGAGAACACGCTCTTCTCGCTCGTCAACTTCCGTGGCGAGTTGCCTGTAGGCGGCTACTCGATCTGGGGCATGCTGCTCGGCACACCGTGGGAGACCTTCGCCAAACACTACGACAGTCTCGTCGTCCTCGGCGCGACGTTGCTCGTGACGCTGCTGGCGCTCATCATTCGGCGCGACCTGGACGTGACCTCGCGCGACTTCTATGTGCTGCTGGCGCTGTGTGGCCTCTGCTTCGCGCTCTTCATCAAGACGGTCTGGCCCTACTACCTCTTCGAGCCGTACGTCTTCATCGTCGCCTGGTGGATCCCCTGGCTGCGTGAGGCGCGCGCGCAGTGGAATTGGCTCGTTTGGAGCCTGGCGATGGCGCTACCCGTCGCGCTGATCGCGGCGGGCGCGCTGGTGGATTATCGTATCTATTCGCCGACGACGGCCTACGCCAACGACCTCATCCAATGGAGCCGCAACATCAGCCTGCTGGTGGGCAGTGTCACGTTGCTCTTGCTCGTCTGGCTCGCCGGTGGACGGTTCTTTGCCGCGCGGCTGGCGCGATATAATGAGAGTGAGCGCGCCCTCGCGCCTTGAGTCACAACGCTATCGCGAAAGCCAAACCCCGCATGCGATTACCAGATGATGTTTTCCCTCTCTCATACGAGCTCGACGAAGAGCGCCATGAGCTGCATATCTCCTGGACCGATGGCCACGAGAGCGTCCATCCCTACGAGCCGTTGCGCCGCGCCTGTCCGTGCGCATGGTGCGCGGGCGAGGGCGGCCAGAAGGGCAGCGTGGACGAGACGACGGAGTTCACCAAGCAGCAGACGACGATCTACGAACTTCAGCCCATCGGACGCTACGGCCTGACGCCGATTTGGGGCGACGGCCACCACACCGGCATCTATACCTACGAGAAGCTGCGCGCCTCCTGCCAGTGCGACGAGTGCCGCGCCACGCGCGCAGGTCGCTGATGCTCCCCTCTTGGCAAATTAGGCCAACGTAGAGTACACTCTGTCCTGATGCGAGAGCGGCCAGTGCGGCGTGATAAGCGCGCCTGGCGCGTGTCTCGTTGGTAGTCCAGCAAAGCGACCTTCAGGGCAGGGTGCGATTCCCGACCGGCGGTATGGCGCGTAACACGCCAAGCCCGCGAGCGACGCCTTTTCGGCGAAGCAGATCCGGTGAGAAGCCGGGGCCGACGGTACAGTCCGGATGGAAGAGGGTCGAAGCGTCGTCGTCTCTACGCGCGTTGTAGCGTGGGAGGCGTCCGGCGTCTGCGCGCCGCCCTGAAGGTCGAGACTCTCGGCTGGGGGTGGCGCTTTTGTGTACAGGAAGCGCCACCCCCAGCGGTTGAGAACGGTCGGGAACAACCCGCCGGAGGCGGCATATGACTCTCGAAACGCGCGAGGCGCCCGCCACATCCCCGCCAGATGAGGCGGTCTCTTCTGATGTGCGACGGGATAGCGCTGCTCCAGGCAAACATCAGATCAGGTTCGCCACGTTGCCCAGCGCGGCCTTCGGCTGGCTGCGGGCAGCGGCTCCAGCGCTCCTGCTCGGCGTGGCGATCCTCGCGCTCTGGCAACTCGTCACGGCGAGCCGCGTCATCCCGGCGTACGATCTTCCGGCTCCTGGTGATGTCCTGCGCGCCTGGCTGCGTGGGGTCGGCTTAAGTGGAGCATCGTCACACACGACGCCGCAGCTCCTGAGCTACGGGTTGACCACACTCATGGAGAGTGTCGCCGGGTTCCTGCTGGGGACAGCTATTGCGATCCCGTTGGGTTATGGCATCGCGCGCAGCCAGATGCTTGCGCGCGCGCTCCAGCCATACATGGCAGCGATGCAGGCGCTCCCAGCGATCGCGCTGGCCCCCTTGCTGACGTTGTGGCTGGGCTACGACTCGCCGCCAATCATCGCTCTCTGTGCGCTCATCGTCTTCTTCCCAATGGTCGTCAACACCGCGCTCGGCCTGCGCACGCTCGACCGTGACGTGCTCGACGCGGCGCGTGTCGCAGGAGCGGAGGGCTGGACGCTCTTCCGCTACATGGAGTTCCCGCTGGCGCTGCCGAGTATCCTCGCGGGGCTGCGTGTCGGCCTGACGCTCTCGATCACTGGCGCGGTCGTCGGCGAGTTCGTTGCCGGCGGTCAGGGGCTAGGAGAGCTACTCATCGTCGCGAGCAGTCAATCCGACAGGTCGCTCGAGTTTGCTACGCTGCTTACCCTGGCCTTGCTCGCCGCCATCCTCTATGGGGTGGCGCGGCTGGCGGAGCGGCGCTTCTCGTACATGGAGGCTATGTAGGTATGTCGCGTACTTCTTCATCGGTCACTCATCCACGCGCCTGGCTTGCCGTTCTGCTCCTGCTGCTGGCGGGCATACTGCCGCTGGCGGGTTGTGGCGCCAGCGCGAGCGCCAATTCCCTGACCGTCGGCCTGACCTATATTCCCAACATCCAGTTCGCGCCTTTCTACGTTGCGCAGTCGCTGGGCTACTACAAGGCCGCTGGGCTTGATGTCACGTTGAGGCACCACGGCGCCAACGAAGACGAGTTCGGCGCGCTAATCTCTGGCAAGGAGAACCTGATCTTCGCTGGTGGTGATGAGACCTTGCAGGCGCGCGCTCAGGGGCAGGATATAGTCTACGTCGCCGAGGTCTTTACCAAGTACCCTGTCGCGCTGATCGTTCCAGCCGACTCGTCGATCCAGAAGGTGTCCGACCTCAAAGGCCACAGTGTCGGCATCCCCGGCAAGTTTGGCGCCACCTGGATTGGCCTGCTCGCGTTGCTCTCGAGCGCTGGCCTCAAGCAGGGCGACGTAAACATCCAGACGGTCGGGTTCACGCAGGTGCAGGCGCTGGTCACCAAAAAGGTGGACGCGGTGATGGGGTACCTGAACAACGAGCCAATCCAGATCCAGAAGCAGGGAATGGCGGTGCGCACGATTGATGTGGCGAGTGCGCAGCCGCTGATCTCGAACGGGATCGCAGGTTTACGCAGCACGCTCAGCGCGCATCCCGATCAGGTGAAAGCCTTCATTGCGGCGACGCTCAAGGCGGTGGATTACTCCATCGCGCATCCACAGGAGGCAGTCGAGATCAGCAAGGCCGACGTGCCTGGGCTGGATGATCCGACCAACGCGGCGGACGCGCTGACCGTCCTGAAGGCGACGCTGCCGCTCTGGGAGCACTCGGGCAAGGCGGGCTCCAGCGATCCGTCGGCGTGGAAGTCCATGGCGGACTTCATGCAGGCGCAGGGGTTGATCGCGGGCAATGTCGGCGACGTGACCAAGGCCTATAGCAACGACTACCTGGCGTAGAGTGCCGGGAGGCCGTATGGCAGCGGATAATCAGGAACCGCTGAGGCGACATCTCACCTTTGATGTGGCCTTCCGGCAGATTATTCTCGAGGGAGACAATGCCGCTGCGAGCGCAGAAGATCTCCAGCAACTCTA
>DATAOM010000423.1:0-15310 GCA_036265775.1 Ktedonobacterales bacterium
CTGACTGCCGCGCTGAGGCCATGGTGGAGATTCCGGACGATGCCAACCACTAGGGGCGGGCGATGGCGACCGCGGTGACTGCTCAAGCCGCTGAACCTACAATGCGACGCGCTGTGCAACCAGCCATGCTCCATGCCAGCTCCATGCCAGCTCCATGCCAGCTCCATGCCCATCCACCACTGCCCGTCATGACCCGTCACGAGTGGTTCCAGGAAGGTAGGCTACTTCTCGCGTGGGCAGGTGGATGACCACACAGTCGCCCGGATTCGCCTCAGTCTCGTCGATGAACTGGTCTTCGAGGTTCTCCCACCAGTCCTCGCCGAGCCCGTGCGCGCTCTCCAGATGCGCGCGGCCCCAGCGCAGCTCGCGCCCCGAGTCGGTAGTGAGGCGCACGAACCCCAGGCCCGTCGCGGTCCGCCCGATGAGGAAGCGCGCCTCCGGCGCCTCTGGGGCGACCTGCGCCAGGATGCGCGCGATTCGCTCGAGCAAAAACGCCTGCCCGGTCAGCCGCGCCAGGATCTCGAGCGCGCGCTGCTCCCGCTGGTGGGCGATGAGCGCCGCCCCGTCGCTCTGCTGGCGTGCCAGGTCACGACTCTTGCGCAGGCGCGCCTCCAGTCGATCGCCCCAGACCTCAGCCTCCTGCTCGCCCAGGCGCCGTTCGCTCAGGGCGTCTGCTGCGCCATTCGTTGCTGCGTCGTCTCCCCCATCACCTTGGGTCTGATCGTGCGACATGCGGCGCATCGTGAACGGACTCTTCTACCTTCTCCGCAGTGGCTGCGCGTGGCGCTATCTGCCGAGAGCGTATGGGCCCTGGCAAACCGTGTACTGGTATTTCCGCCAGTGGCGGCTGGATGGGACGTGGATCCGCATTCATACGCAGTTGCGGGAGCTGGCCCGCCTCCATGCTGGACGTGACCCCACTCCCAGCGCCGCAATCATTGACAGTCAATCGGTCAAAACGCTGATGGGAGGAGTGCGCGGGTTTGACGGCGGCAAGAAACTGGCTGGACGCAAACGGCACATCCTGGTCGGCACCCAAGGCTTCTTGCTTGCCGTCGTGGTTCATGCCGCGAACATCCCTGACCGGCAAGGAGGGAAGCGTGTCCTTACGGCGTTAAGCAGCCTCTTCCCGCGCTTAGAGCGCATCTGGGCCGATCAAGGCTACACCGGCGGGCTCATCCCCTGGGCGGCGCAGGAGCATGGCGTGCGCCTGGAGGTGGTTTATCCGTCGTTTCGCCAACTGCAGCGCTATGCGCCAGACGTTGTCTCTGACCTGGGCTACCAACCAGGATTCCAGGTCGTTCCCAAGCGATGGATCGTGGAGCGCACCTTTTCCTGGATCAGCAGGCAGCGCCGCATGAGCAAGGACTACGAGCGTCAGGCAGGCAGCGCTGAGGCGTTCATCTACTTTGTTGGGATCCGGCTCTTTCTGCGTCGGTTGACACGATCCTCGAGGAGAGGCGGAGCCTTCTTAAACACTTACTTAGCGCGCTTGGGACGCGCTGGCTCATCTACCTTCCTCCAAGGAGCGCAGCTCACTGCGGCGCTGCTCATTGCCGGTTGCCTGATCATGCTGGTGGTTGACGCCACTGCGGCGTTCACCCTGTTCGACGCCCGCCTTGGTAGTTGTCTCGGCTAGGACGTGCGCCGACAGCGGAGATTCCCGGCACACAGGCGTCCCACCGGTCGCGCCGTTTCTCGTCTCGCCTGACAGCTGTGCGGCAAACGGTCGTTTCTCGGACTAATACCGAACTCTCGCTTGACGTCGCACATTCCTCCCGCTGGGCTGTGCGAAAAGTCGTCCGGGAATCTCTGTTCGCAAACATGGCGTCTGCAGTGAGTATTCGAACAGGTGGCACGCGGAAATGGGGTGAGAGGTGCAATGAACATCGGCTATGCGCGCATTTCGACGCATGATTAGACGGTGGCGTTGCAACGCGATGCGTTGGCGGCGGCGGGCTGCGAGCAGGTGTTCTCCGACACGGCGAGCGGGACGAAGACCGCACGGCCAGGGTTGGAACAGGCGCTCGCTTTTGCGCGCGCGGGCGATACGCTGGTGGTGTGGCGGCTCGACCGCCTGGGACGCTCCCTCGCCCATCTCATCTCGACGGTACGGCAACTTGAGGAACGCAGCGTCGGGTTCCGCAGCTTGACCGAGCAAATTGACACCACGACGCCGGGCGGCCGACTGATTTTCCATGTCTTCGGCGCGCTTGCTGAGTTCGAGCGCGCGCTGATCGTCGAGCGCACGCAGGCGGGCCTCGCCGCCGCACGTGCACGTGGGCGCAAGGGAGGACGGCCGCGCGCCGCCACAATGCAAGATCCCAAGCGCCTGGCGCGCTCGCGAGCTGTATGCGGCGCGCGAGATGACGGTGGGGGAGATCTGCCGCTTGCTCGGTGTCTCCCGTTCTACCTTTTATAGTTATGTGCCCGCCTCTGTGGCCAGAATTCCCACGCACACGAGTAGCGCGGATGATCCTGTAAGTGGATAAGCGAAACGCATCGCCCTCAACAGAGTGGCGCAAGGCATGGCGCTGGTAGGTGTGGCATGATGTCATCGCCACGTCATATCGCTTGCCTGCCATGCAAACCAGCGGCTACCGCTGAGGTGACATTTGCCGCTGCACCTCAGTTCATCGGCGCTTGAGCGCCGGTCATTCGCTACCGCTATTTTTCTCTCCGTTATTCCTCGACCCCAAATGTGTAGTGTGAGGCTGTAGGAACTCCACCCTAGCCGAAGTTGGTCTGGACTTTACGGGCCTTCATCCGGTTCCATAGCGCGCTTGCCGCTGGGATCAAGGTCGCTGCAACAATGATGGCGCCTCCGAGAAGAACACGAACACCTGGCGTCTCACCAAGCAGCGCCAGCGCGAAGAGTATGCCCCAAGCCGGCTCAAGACAGGCCAGCAGGCTTGCCAGTTGCGCCGGCGCCGAGCGCATTCCAGCGATGAACAACGTGTGCGCCAGCGCCGTGCAGACCAGCCCCAGGGCAATGAGCAATAAAGCCTGACGAATTGTCAGTGGCGCAGCGAGTGGCGTCAGCCAGAGCGCCGGGAGCAGCGCGAGAGCGGCGACGATCTCCTGATAGAGACTAATCGTGACGCTCGTATAATTCCTGCCGAGCCAGCGATTGCCGACCGAGAGGAGCGCAAAGGTCGCGCCAGCCAATACGCCCCACGCGACGCCCTGTGTGGTCGTGTCGTTCAGCGACATTGAGGGCACGAGCAGGTAGACGCCAGGCAGGACCAGCAACGCCCCGACAAGCTCCGCCCCCTGCAGGCGCTGACGCAACAGCGTCGGCTCTAACACTGCCGTAAAGAGAGGAAAACTGGAAAACGAGAGCAAGCCAATCGCAACGTTCGACACATTGATCGATTGAAAGAATGCGACCCAGTGCACGGCGAGCAGCAGACCCTGCCCACAAAGGATCAATGCATCCCTTGAGTTGCGTGGTCGCAGAGAAGCGCCTAGCGTCAGCGCTACCACGCTGAGCGCCGCGCCTGCGACGACCACACGACCAAAGACGATGATCGTCGCAGGCAATCCGGTCATTTTGCCGAGAACGCCCGCAAGGCCGAACAGCATGACTGCGCTATTGATGGCCAGCAAGGCGCGCCATGACACACTCGGCGCCAGATTTCGCTTGACTATCATCGCCCACTCGACCGCCATGCGCCAGGCGACACACCGTCGGGCGCGATTGGAGCGCCTTCTTCACTGCGCTGAGCATAGCATATGGCGATTGGCGCGCAGTTGGCGGTCAGCGATGTATCAGGCGGTCACGACAATCGTGCCATGCATCTGGGAATGGAAGGAGCAATGATACTTGTACGTGCCTGGATTGGCGAACGTGATCGTAACAGAGCTTCCCTCCGATACGCTCTGATCAAACGTCATCGACGAGCCAGTGTCACTCGTCACTGTGTGTGCGCCAGTTACGCCTTTGAAGGTGACAGTAGTTCCGGCCTTCACGGTCAACGTCGACGGGGAGAACGAGAAATTCGAGACGCTGACCACAGCATCGGACGACCCGGTAGATCCTGTCGTACTAGTCGGTTCGACTGTAGCGGTCGCGCCACCAGACACTGATGTAGCAGTAGGCGCACCCGTATCGCCGCTTCCGGCTGAAGTCGATCCGCAACCCGCAAGAACGGCTAGAGTAACAACGATGAGTAGGGGCAGAGCCAGAGTAAAGTACCGCTGGTTAAACGAGAATGACATGCGTGCCTCCTGAACATGTGACGAGAACACTGCCTGGCGCGCCAAGATGTATGACGGTCTGAGCCTCACGGACGAATGGAAGTTGATTGGTGTTCATGTTCGTCCGCGCTGCGCGCCTGTGATATGGTACGGGCGAGTGTTACGGGAATGGAGCTGTGATCTTGAACGCCGATCTGATCGAAGCGACCTGGCCGCAGGACTGGGGGCGGCTCCTGCGTTTGGCGCGTCAGGTGGCGGGACTGAGTCTAAGCGAGTTGAGCGCGCGCACCGGACTATCAAAAGGATACCTCTCCAAGCTGGAATCCGGGCATATCACCGCGCAAAATCCTTCTCGCGCGACCCTGGCAGCGCTGGCGCGCGCGCTGCCGAGCTTCCGGCCGCTGGCAAATACCCTGGAGCCAGGCGCGGCGTTAGCGGCTCTCGACTTCGGCGTGGAGCAACCTGCTCCAGCGCAGCGCGCGGACATGCGTCCGGACGAGGAGCCTGTGCGTCTCGGGTGGAAAGAGTTAGAGCTATTGGTAGCGCTCTTTGCCCTGGATTCAGCGGCTCTGCCTATCCCACTGACGAGCGTCGCGCTCGCGCGCGCAGTTGACCGCGACCACACCGAGACACTTGCGACACTGGGCAGGCTTGTCGCCATGGGCGTCGTCGAACGCGAGTGGCCACAGCATGTAGGGGCAACGATGAGTTTTCGTCCAAGCGTGAGAGCAAGTTCGTTGACCGGTCTCGGGCGCGTGGGAGATGCGCTGGTGCTGGCCGCGTCCTTACTGGCCCAGGCGCCCAGCAGGCCAAGGCGGACTCAGACAGACGAGGATTGACCCTGCACTTTATGTTGCGTCTGCGCTATGCTTGACGAAGTGGTGATTTGTCGGCGGCGCGGCATACAACCGCGTTTTCAACTTGAGAGTCTGGCATGAAGGCACTGTTTACCCGCGCGGCGCGCGAATCACTGGGGCCCGCGTTGCTCGCCGCATCGGTCGGCACAGTGGCGATGTTCGTAGTGCGCTATCTATTTCTCATTCCCACGCCGCCAGAACTGTACGGCGATCGGGCGACCGTACTGATCCCCGTCAACCTGTTTTCGGCGCTCTTGCAGACCTTTGGGTCAAACACCAAGCATATCTTCTTTGTCGCGCTGGTTGTCGGCGCGGCGCTGCTGGCGGTCGTCTTCGGCGTGATCTACTGGGCGGCGCGTGTGTGGGCTACCTCGCGCAACGCAGACATCGCGTCACGCCTCGGCGCGGCGCCGGGATGGCTTGATGCGCTCCTGGTGTGGACGCTGCTCTTCGCGCTGACAGCAGGGATCGTGGCGCCATTGCTGGGCGGTGGGTTCCTTGGCGCGCAGTTGCAGACGGGAATTGGCGGCGCCCTGCTATCCCTATTCGCGCCGATCACCGCGTTCACGGTCTCTTTCATTCCCCTTATGAGGCGCAACCTGGAGACACTGAGCAACGGCGCGAGAGAGAGCGGCGCCGGTGAAGGCCGCATCTCGCGGCGGCGGTTGATTGGCCAGGGCGCGTTTGCCGCAGCGGTGGTCGCGGGAGGCATCGTGGCGTGGCAGTTCATCACATCGGGTCTGGGAGCCGGCATTGGTCTACGGACGCCATCCTCACGTCCAGCCGGACTCAATTTTGCCAACACGCCCAAGCGTATCGTTCCACCGCCGACGCCGGAGTACGGCGACTGGACACAGGTGGATGGCGAAACGCCAGAAGTGACGCCCGCAGACGAGTTCTACTACGTCTCCAAAGACATCCTTGACGACCCACGTGTTGACACCAAGACATGGAATCTTGAGATAAAGGGGCAGGTAGCGCATCCGTACACTCTGACCTACGACCAGTTAAAGTCGCTCCCACGCATCGAGCGGTATCACACACTGGAATGCATCAGCAATGAGGTTGGCGGAAACCTCATGAGCAATGCGCTCTTCGTTGGTACAAGCCTCGCCGATGTGGCGCAGCGCGCCGGAATCACTGCTGGCGCATCAGAGCTCATCTTCACTGCGGCGGATGGCTATAGCGATAGCATCCCGCTGAGCCTTGCGCTAGATCCCCGCTCGCTGATTGTCTACGAGATCAATGGCGAGCAACTTCCTATTCCGCATGGGTTCCCAGCGCGGCTGCTCGTGCCAGGACTCTATGGTATGAAGAACGGCAAGTGGCTGACCAGCCTTACATTGGGGACAGGTGGCTACACTGGCTACTGGGAAGAACGGGGCTGGACACGCACAGCGAATGTCAAGACCACTACGCGCATCGACCTGCCGCTGGATGGCGATACGCTGGCTGCGCGGCCAACCTTCATCACAGGCGTGGCCTACGCCGCAGACCGCGGCATCGCGCGGGTGGATGTCAGCGTTGACGCCGGGGCAACCTGGCATGCGGCGACACTACGGCGCCCGCTAGGCGCCCTGACATGGACACTATGGGAGTATCCCTGGCGCCCAGAGCCTGGTGGCTATTACATCGTGGCGCGCGCGGTCGAACTGAATGGGGATGTGCAGACACCGGAGGAGGAAGCGCCAATTCCCAACGGGGCAACGGGATACCACGTGATTCACGTCACCGCGCGATGAGACGATGACTCAGACGAGGCGGCGCTGGGCGAGCGCTTTCCTTTCAGCATCCAACGCTGGTGCGGAGTCACGCGGGCAAGGGCCACGGCGCCACGCTCGATTGATCCCTCTCAGTCAGAATTGACAGCAAAAAGCACAGGGCGGCTGAACACCGCCCTGTCCACGCGCCTGTACCCCAATTGGGGCTGCGTCACTCTCTAGCCAAGCTTCTCGCTTAGCCGGGAAAAGAAGCCGTTCATCTGCGACTGCACGATCGGCTTGGCCATCTCCGCCGCCGTGAAGGCGCCACTGAGGTTGGCATGCGCGTCATAGTTGAGCATCGTGCCGGCTCCATCCGGCGCAAGGTCAATGTTCGCCTCGGCGTTGATTCCTGTGCGCGCCACGGTGAGCTTCATGTGGCTGGGCGGATTTGACTCTGGCACAGAAATCGTGCCGCGAATTGACTGCTTCATTGGGCCTAACTCGAGCGTTCCGGCGATTGCAATGGCGCTGTCGCCCTGCCATTCGAGCTCTGTCACACCAGGCATGATACTTTTCAGCAGCGCCGCATTATGCAGCGCGTCCCAGACAGCCTGCGGATTCGCATTGAACTTCTGCGAGCCCTTGAGATCCATGAGGTGAGTGTCCTTTCCGGTGTCCGGCATCTATGAGGGTCAGCGCCAGTATAACCTCACGTGACTCCACTGGCGCGGATAGTACGGCGATCCTCTACGGATCGTCGCGGCCATTATAGCGGTGAGCGATCAGTGTAGCAACCCTTTTGGATAAACTGGGCGCCGAGTCCAACGGCATATCTGAAGACCAGCTAAATAGAGGGGGTTGCGCCGCCATCCATGATGATCTCCTCGCCGGTAAGCGACGGAAGCGCGCCAGAGAGCAACATCAGCGTGAGAGTTGCGATCTCCTGTGTCGTCACGAGGCGACGCAGCGGAATAGCGCGCGCCTCACGTGCGATTATTTCATCAACCGACACGCCGAGCTGGCTTGCCTCGCGCTCGAAACGGCGTAGTTGCCCCTCGGTCAAGGTCCATCCAGGACTAATGGCGTTGATGCGAATATTGTCACGCGCCAACTCGCGGGAGACGCCACGTGTAAAATTGACCAGCGCGGCGTTGGCCATGCTTCCGACGAGGAAATCCGCCGCAGGGGTTCTGGCGGTTGCGCCGGTCATCAGGATGATATGCCCGCCGCCACGCTCTTTCATTGGCTGGCGGAGCGCTCGCACCAGACGGAGGCAACTCCGTGTCTTGGTCTGCCATGCCTCGTCAAGCTGCTCATCGCTAAGGGTGAAAAGGCTCCCCTGAGTATTGCGAGCGGCGCTGTGAATGAAGAAATCCACGCCGCCAAGCCGATCGCGGGCAAACGTCACGACGCGCTCGATCTCGCCAAGCAGGTTCAAATCGGCGCTGAGAATATGGGCGTTCCGCTGCGCGCTGTCGCCGCGGACATATCGCTCAGCAGCTTCCAGGCGACTGGCGTTTTGCGCCACCAGGACGACGCGTGCGCCCTCCCGGCAGAGGGTGCGCGCGACCTCACGCCCAATCCCCTGACTGGCGCCGGTGATGAGCGCAGTCTTTCCCTGCAAAGTCAACTCCACAGATCCCTCCTTCGGCGCTGCTCTTGGGTCGCCGGGCGCTGGCGACCTGCCCAGTCAGTATAGACACGTGCAGACGCCCTCGCAAGTGAGGTCAGATCGGGTGACGCTGGCGCCACGCAAGCTCACTCAGTATCCGCTCCGGTGACGAAGCGCAAATGAAGCGCAGTGCGCCCAACGCGAGCAGGTATGACCCGCTGGACCGCCTACACGCCTCGCTTCATTCTCGCAGTCTCTGCTCGCTGTCAGTTGTGGGCGCTGTTCTCACCCTCTGGCGATTTTCTCAGCCGGTAGAGCGTCTCACCGGCCTGCGGTACGAGCAAGATCCCCTCATCCTCACGGTTGGCCCACTGGTCTGGGTCGAGTTCACGATAGTCATGGTAGCCCAGGTTGATGCGGCGGCAGCGCCGCTCAGAAATCGCGGTGGCGAGCGTCACCGCGATACGAGGGGTCTCGACGGCGCGCACAGCGTCATAGCCGCCAGCGCCCTTAACATGAGTGCTGTGCGCGAGGATGCTGCCAGGCACGTCTTTGAAGCGCTCCCACTGCGCCAGGAAATAGTCGCGTACGTGGTAGCCTACTTGATCGATGAGCTTGCCATGTGTGTAGGAGACCTCGCCAATCTGCGGCGCGTAGATGATCACCTCGCCGCCGTCCGCGATCACGGGTTCCGTCTTATACATCGCCTTGGCGGCCGTCCAGAGATCGTCGTAGCGAGTGGCGGGCAGCGAGAGTACGCGCGTGAACGGATGCGTTACCCATATGATGTTGAGTTGTGCGGAGAGGTCGGCGGCGGCGGCGAACGCTTCCAGATAGTCGCCGAAATACACTCCGTGCAGCTCATGCTCGCGCATCACGAGGGCCACACAGGTGATCGGTCGAGGCACGAGTCGCGCCGCAAAGTGAATGACGCGCCGAACAGCAGTGTCTTGCACGCCGATGGTATGCATGCTGGTGGCGAGCGCGCCGAGCCAGTGCGTGAAGTTGATGATGTCGGGGCCAGCAATGCCAGGGAATAGGTATTTCGCGCCACCTGAGAAGCCAGCGACCTCATGGGGAAAGACGGGACCACAGATCAGGATGTGGTCATATTCCAGGATCAGCCGGTTCAGCGTCACCGGTACGTCGTCGGAGAGCAGCCCGTCGGTGAGTTGCTCGGTCTCCCCACGCGAGATCACACCGATCGTCGTCAGCGCATCTGGGTGATCCCACTGATGGTTGAAGATGCGCGAGTTGGGATAGCGCACAGCGCGCTCCGAGGCAGGGACGCCGACCAGGCGATCGATCGCGTCAGGCGCCATTGGGGGGTGTGTGCCAAGCGCAATCAGGTAGTCGAGAGCCGCGACACGCGTGCCTAACAGTTCGTAGAGCAGTTCAAAGATGAGTGGGATGGGAGCCGTGCGCGTGCCGTCTGGGATGATGACGAGCACCCGCTTGTCGCTAACGGGCAGGGACTCGCAGCCAGCAGCCAGCGCCACTCGTAAGTCCTCGCGAGCGAGCGCGCCCGTATCGGATCCTGCTGCAGCCAGCATCGCCTGCTCCTCTCACCCTATCGCTTCACCAGTAGTGTCACACGCCGCCGTATGCCGCGAAGCCGCCGTCGACTGGAATGACTGCGCCAGTGACAAACGCCGCGGCAGGACTTACCAGCCAGACAAGCGCGCCAATCAGGTCATTTGGCTCACCCAGCCGCCCCATCGGCGTGTGCGCCAAGATGGCTTGTCCGCGCGCCGTCCGCGCGCCGTCCACTCGCCACTTTGGGAGTCGATCAGCAGATAGCGATTCTGCTCAGTCAGAAAGAAGCCTGGCGCGAGCGCGTTGACACGGAGGCGCGGACTGTATTCCTGGGCGAGATGCGTCGCGAGCCACTGTGTAAAGTTGACAACTGCCGCCTTGGCGGCGCTGTAGGCGGCGATCCGTGTCAATGGCCGCAGCGCGCTCATCGAGGCGATATTGACGATGCAACCCTGCTCATGCTCCGCCATCGCGCGCCCAAAGACCTGGCAGCTGAGGAATGTGCCCTCGAAGTTGCTGCCCAGGACGGCGGCGACGCTCGTCTGATCGAGGGAGAAGAATGGTTGCTCGGTAGTGGTCGTTGCGCCAGGCGCGTTACCGCCTGCGGCGTTCACCAGGATATCCACCGGGCCGAACGCCGCCTCAGTTGTGTGGCGCGCAGTCTCTAGCGTCGCGCGGTCCAGCACATCCCAGGCCACGCCGAGCGCCTCACCGCCATCCGCGCGAATCGCCTCAGCCACCTGCTCGCACGCTGCGACACGCCGGCCAGCGATAACTACGCGTGCGCCGGCGCACGAGAGTCCATGAGCCATCGCGGTGCCGAGCGCGCCACTTCCACCCATGACGAGCGCGGTGCGCCCACGCAGGCTGAAGAGATCGCTCAGAGCGGCTGCCGTGTCCATTTGCCCCTCTATTCAAGTGGTCGCCGTGCGCCTCGCCTGGATGGGTAGGAATCCGGCAAACGATTGACCTCCGCCAAGACATGATACGACACGTGATTGCTGGAGTACCGCTCGAACGCGATAGCATCATGCATCGCAAAACCGCGAGCCACGTTTACATCCACCCCCATTCGGGCCACAGCTTCGGGCCACAGCGCAACGCCGGCGCGCTCGATCAGCGACCGGGACATGGCGCGGGACGCCATCAACGCGACAACCGCGGTGCAGAGAAGTAACAAGCCAGGTGTTACAGCATGCTCCTTCGTATGCGCGAGGTCTCCACTACCGGGGATAGACACGGGCGTCATCTCGCTCGGCGCTGACCTCTAACTTAATCCATGCGTGCGCTGGGTCGTCGTGTGGTCGCAATTCGCGAGTCTCGCCGGAGAGGAACCAGAGATAATACACATCATAGCCCGGCGGCGCGGCGACTGGATGATAGCCGAAAGGCATCAGCGTCAGATCGTTCTGGCGCACGGCGAGCGCCTGATCCAGCAGACCATAGGGGCTGTTGGGAGGCGTGTACAAGTACTGAATGCCAAAGCCTGTCTCCGGACGAATCTTGTAGAGGTACAGTTCCTCTTGCTTGACCTCGTTGGGCGGCGCCTCGACATCGTGCTTATGCGGTGGGAAGCTCGACCAGTTACTGTGCGGGGTGAACGTCTCGCCGACGATCAGCGCGCCAGCCTGTATCTGCGGCCCGAGGATATCGTGGACGTAGCGGAGATAACCTGGCCCTCCGACCGTATGTGTGACGACCTCCTCCGGACGCACGACGCGCGATGGGTGTCGCTGGTCTGTAGGCGCGCGACAGATGGCGATCTCCAGGTCATCGGACTCGGAGCGAATCGCGACCTGCGACTCGCGCGGCGCATAGACGCCGGTCGCCCGATCATCGAAGACAGTCTTGCGTCCGCCCAGCCCCACAAACTCCTCACCGTCAATGTGGATTGAATATCTGCCACTGAGCGCTACCATACCAAGCTCGTTCGCTCCATTCACGATCTCGTAGGTCTGCCCTGCCTCGAGCCGCAACAAGCCGAAATCAAGCCGCTCAACTGGATGGGTCTGGGGTGTGACGAGCTGTGTGTAGCCAGGGGAAGGGGTGTAGTGGTAGCGAAGCTCCATGGCCAATACTCCTGTAGAGTGGATCGCTAGCGCGTCGCTTTGACGTAGACGACACAGGACGCCACACTGGGTGGCTTGAGAAGGGCAGCGCGATGAACAACAGCGACATCGTGGTGAGCATATGGATCATCGAGAGAGCGCCTGCTGCGAGGCGCGCCGACGATCAGATACGCAGGCCTGAGGCTCGTATCTCACCCTTCACTACAACACTACTACATCCTGCTACGCCCTACGTCCTGTCGCTAGTCGTATGAGCAACCGCTAGCCTCTGACTGCATGCCGCAGCATCTTGTCTGTTATGTAATGGTGTTCGATCTGTCGCAAAGCGTGGTTTGCGATAATGATGCATAATTCACTAGATAACGCTCCAGCCACTCCGGTCACCCGGCATGTGTTTCATATAAGAAACTCGTGCGTGCGAGTAGGCTTGTGTTTGTTTGATATGACACTTTTGCGCAAACGCCACTTTGCGCGCCAGAGAGTTACGCTACATAAATATGCTTAGCGCGCCTGCTGGGGCGGTGTCGCGCCGTTGGCGCAGAGGGCGGCTGACCACGTCCCCGCGTTAACGAGCGACAAACCGGGACCAGTCGCTGTGCCTTGTGTTACAGTGGATGATAGCGGTAGCGACTGCTCACCTTAGGTGGGACTTAGATGGGAGGGGAGTCTCATGTCACACCGCACGATCCTCCACGGCTACATCGATGAACAGCTCATTGCCAAGTCATACTCTCGGCATAATGATGCACGCATTGCGGCCCTGCCCAGCTGCGCACGCCGCCATTGCCCCCTCATCACTCGCGACATGTTTGCCACGCCACGTCACGTTTCGCTGGGACGTATCATTCCGTTTGGCGCCGCCTACAACGGTGTCGAGGGACATTGGAGGCGCTGGCGCGACGAGTTCGAGGCGCTGTTGCGCACGCTCTACTGGTGGGAAACGCAGGTCTGGGTCGCGACCGAACAGTGGGGCGCGTATCACTGCAGCTGGACCTGCATCCTGCCGGACGGGACGGATAACATGTCAGAGTCCAGCGCCACCCCAGCGGTGGAGCTGCAGCCGAGCGCGCTGTGGCGCTATCATGGCCCGACTCGCAACGTCCTCCATTGACAACCTGAGGAGTGGAAGAAGAGGGCGCAGGTCACCCACATGTGCGATGGCCGAGCGCTGGCCTGTCCTGAGCGCATTACGCCTCCCTCGCCATGATTCCGCGCCGTCCTCTTCCACGCGCGCGGTTCAATCGGCGGCCTCGATCACCCTGCCGCCAGCCCGTCAGCGAGCAGCTGGGCGGCAATAGCAAGTTAGCAAAGACGAGGGCCTGCTTGGCATTGACCCGTTGCTTGTGGCTCTGCCACACTCGTTCCACTCACCGCTCCGCTGACCTGTGAATCCAAACAGCGCCAATTGTTTCACCTCGCTGTCCGCTACAGATGCGCCATGTAGTGCGCACAGCGCCTGGCATGCGCGCAAACCGCTCCTGTTTAGTGTCGCCGCTCTGGTTGGACGCCCGCGCTGGGCTCTCAGCTACAGGCGCCCGCCCCCTTACCCCGTTCGCCACTGTGCAACGCTCCGCCGCGAGGTCGTATGATTTGCGATAAAGGTGGCAGTGTGGATGTTATCCATCCAGTCATTTCTGTTTCCGCGAGTACGTGAAGGCGAGGAGGAGTCGGCAATGTCGCAAGACGTCGGGCCGACGCCGTGGCAAACACGCGTCGCTTGCGTCGGATCCGTTCTGTCATTTCACACGGCTACATGACTGGCGCCAACTCTTTGCCTGCTGCGTGGGCGCCGCAGCCGCGAGATCAATCACTGCAAGAGAACGAGATCCATGTCTGGGCCGCGCCTCTTGAGCAGCCTGCGCTTTCCGCTGCGCCTATGCTGCGAGCGCTCAGCTCGGATGAGCGCTCACACGCAGAGCGCTTTTACTTCCCGCAGGATCGTCGTCGCTACGTCATCGCGCACGGCTTCCTCCGCGCAGTTCTCGCGCGGTATCTACGCGTTGATCCGGTCGATGTGCTGATGCGCTATTTGCCCTCTGGAAAGCCAGAGCTTGCGCCCGAGTGGAGCGGCGAGCGACTCCATTTCAACCTATCTCACTCCCACGAACTCGCGCTCTGTGCGGTTGGTCGAGGGCGCTCACTCGGCGTCGACGTGGAGTGGATCCGCGCCGGGCTCGCCGTGGAAGGGATTGCGGAGCGCCTGTTCGCACCGCGCGAAGCGGCGGCGCTCCGCATCCTTCCTCGAAGCTACCAGACGGAAGCGTTCTTTACTTGCTGGACCCTCAAGGAGGCGTATGTCAAGGCGCGAGGCGCGGGCTTGCAGACGCCGCTCAACCAGTTTGAGGTGGCGCTGACGCCTGGACAATTGACGGCGCTCCTCTTTGATGCGACAGACCAGCGCGCAGCGTCGCGTTGGTCCCTGCAGTCGCTCGACGTTGGAGGGGACTACGCTGCGGCCCTCGCGGTGGAGGGACGCGGTTGGCGATTGCAGCGCTGGGTGTGGACGGGGCAGGAATATAGGTGAGCGCGTCCCGCCGTGCGCGCGCCGCCGTGCGCGCGCCGCCGTGCGCGTGAATAGACGTGTGGCGCCCCGGCTGCCCCCGGCTGCGCCCTAGGTCAACTCTCCGCCCGCCTTGCTGGAATGCGGGCCAGCCGGCAGTCCCAAGCGACACTATCATGCGGTGATGCTGTCATTGCGCTGTCAAGCGCCAAGCGTATTGCGCGGCGGGCGGCGTCCCAGGGCGAAGCGCCGCCCACAGCGCTTCACCTGTCGGCCTTGGCGCGCAGTGGCTGCGCAGTCACAGGTTGCAGCGATGCTGGCGCCGCCACACTATGATGCTCGTGAAAGCCTGGCTGAGGGATGTCGATGCACGCGCCTGCGCTACCCATTGAACTATCGGCAGCCTCTAGCACGCGCACGACGCGCAGTCCATCGTTGGCGTCGCTGCGCGGAACGCCACCCCTGAGTATCGCCTCGGCGAAGCGCTCACACTCCACCCCTAAGGGTTCGTGCCAGTTGAGAAATGGACTGACGATATCGCCGTAGCGATAGGACAGCTGAAACTCCCCAAACGTCGACGTGTGGTCGGGCACGTCGATCCCGCGGTTATAGACGCGGATCTTATCGATGGTCTCCACGTCGTCGTAGACAACCATCTGGCGATCACCCACGAGCGTGAACCGTCGGATCTTAGAGGGGCTGAGCCAGCTGACATGGAGGAAGGCCAACATGCCATTGGGATAGTGCAAGGTGAGCTGGGCGACGTCGATCACCTCGCGCTGCACGTAGGCGCCCCCGTGCGCACTGACGCGCAGGGGAGTGGCTCCAAAGAT
>DATAOM010000424.1:0-13364 GCA_036265775.1 Ktedonobacterales bacterium
GTCGCGCATCAGGAAGATGGGGATGAGCGAGGGAATCGCCAGCGCGCCGACGATCAGCAGGGCCGCCTGATATGCGCGCGCGGTGGGGTCGCTGACCAGCAGCGGGTCGAACAGGTGGAGGAACGCCGAGTTTTGCACGGCGGGTGACTTCAGCCATTCCGGCAGGAAGCCGCCCAACAACGTACCCAGCACACCGGCGAGGAAGTTGAGCGCGTTGTTGACGCCGAAGAGGGTCGTACGCTCGGCGGGCGTGCTCGCTCCAGCGAGCAGCGGCGCGTTGACGACGATGGTCATCGCCACGGAAATGCCGACGAGAAATGTGGTCATGTAGAGGACGGGGCGCTGTGGGATGAGTAGTTGCGTCAGGATCGCCGCGCCGCCAAGAGCGTTCGAGAAGATCAGCGTCGTGCGCCAGCCGACGCGATCCAGCAGTGCGCCCGATGGGATCAGGCCGAGCGCGCCGCCGAGCGTGCCGATGACGGCCAGTGCGCCGATGAGCTGCGCGTCGTAGCCGAGCGCGGTCAGAAACAGCGTATAGAGGATCGCCAGCGCGCCAACACTCGTCGCCTGCATCACGTTCGAGAGCAGATAGAGCTTGGCGTCGCGGCTGAGCGCGCGCAGGCTGGAGAAGAAATCGAAGCGCATACGTCCCTCTATACCTCTGCCGCAATTTTACCAGCGCGCCTGACCCCTTTGCCCGCGTCCGCTTGTCGCGCCGGACACGTTCTGGCATACTGGAACGCGCAAGACGACCCATTCTATCGCGCGAAGGATTACCCGCTTGCGTACGATGAGCGCGCGCCCCAACCTGCGGACGCGCATGCAGACCAGCCTCTCGCGTCCCGGCAAGACCGACGCGAGCGACACCAGCTACCCGCGTCACGGCTTCTCGCGCGTCCTACGGACGCTGCTCCTCTTTTCGTGGAGCGTCATCCTTTGGTTCGTGGGACGCGAGGGTATCGTGCTGCTCTCCATCGCGAGCGAGGAGCCGGACCGGCTGACCGATCCCGCGTTTCTGCTGCCACGATTGCTCGTGCCAGTTCCACGCAGCGGAGCAATCCTCCCCTACGTGATCTACGGCGCGGCGGCGCTGGCGTTTCTCGTTTTGCTGAGCGCGTGCGTCTGGGCGACAGTTGACGTGGAGCAGGAGCGGCGCATCCTGCACGCGCGCGAGATCACTGAGACACTCTCCCGCAGCCTGCCCGCCGCAATTCAGGAGCAACTGGCGGGACAGGCGGAGCCTCAAGCTGAGCCGCAGGCCGCGCCAGTATCGCGCTTCGGCCCGCCCTTCGACGAGGCGCTGCTGCCGGTACCAGAGACGTTCATTGGGCGCGAGGCCGACCTCGACTGGCTGCTGGGGCGGCTGCGCGATCGGTCCGTCGGCGTGACGGCGCTCGGCGGGATGGGCGGCATTGGCAAATCCACCCTGGCGGCGGTCGCGTTGCATCAGTTGCGCGCGGAGGGGCGTTTCGCGGATGGCGTCGCCATCGTGCTTTGCCAGGAGCTGACCGATGCGGGCGATGTGCTGCGCCGAGCGCTCGCGCGTTTCGATCCGGCGCGACGGCAGCCAGAGACGCGCGATCCCGCCGGGCTGGCCGAGGTGGGGCGGTTATTGCTCAGTGGCAAAGACACGCTGGTCGTGCTGGATAACGTCGAGCCTGCGCTGGACGTGCGCGCCGTCATCCAGCCGCTGCGCGAGGCGGGGGCGCATCTGCTGCTCACGGCGCGCCAGACGCTGCCCCATGCGGTTGTGCCGATCGAGGCAAGTCGCATGCTGGACCTGCTCGGCGAAGAGGATACGCTGACGCTCTTCGCGCGCTCGATGGGTCTTGCTTCCGCAAATGACCTGACTACGGATCAGCGCGCCGCCGCCGAGCGTATCATCGCCGCGCTAGGACGCCACACGCTCGCCGTCAAGCTGGCCGGGGCCTACGCCGCCGACATGAAACGCGATCTGGATGCGCTGGCCGACGAGATGGAGAATCCGCAACGCGCGATTGATCTGCCTTCCGGCGAGACGCCCCACGCCCTTGCGCTGGTCTTCGCCGAGAGCGCGAACGCGCTGCCGGAGGCGACGCTACGCCTCTTCGCGGGGCTGGCGGTGTTCGGCGCGCCGGAGTTTGGTCGCACGGCGGCGCTGACGCTGGGAGCAGGACTGGGGTTACCAGCGCCGGAGGCGAGCGTGTATCTACTCGTGCTGCGCGCGCTGCTGCGCGCCTCGACGGATGACGCGATGCCGGATGAGAGCGACCGCGAGCGGCTGCGCATACATCCGCTGCTGCGCGCCTTCGCCGCGAGTGAGATGGCGCGCTGGCCGGAGGATGAGCGGCGGAACGCCTATCGCGCCATCGCCCAATATTATGCCGGGTATCTGCGCAATGTTCCCAGCGCCGCGCTCGCCGTGGATGAGGAAAATGTGATCGCCGCGCTGGAATGGGCTCATTCAACTGGCGAACCTGATCTGGTCGCTGCGCTCTGTGATGGGATGGGCGTCTTCTGGCGCGTGCGCTGGCACACGGCGGCGAGCCTGCGTTACCTGCCCTGGGGCGCCGAGGCGGCGGAGGCTATCGCGGCGCGGACGGGGCAGCGCGAGGACCGGGTGCGCGCGGCCAACCTGACGCTGCTCTACGGCCAAGCGCTGCGCCGGGTCGGGCGCGTAGACGAGGCCGAGCGCACCTTCCAGGAGAATCTGACGCTGCGCCGTGAGTTGGGCGATCAGGATGGCGAGGCGTGGGCGCTGATGCAGCTTGGCTATATCTCGCTGCGCCGGGGCGACCTGGAGGCGGCTGAGCCGCGCTTCACCGCGGCGCTGGACCTCTGCCGCGCTGTCGGTGACCGCATGGGCGAGGGCGAGGCGCAGGGGTATCTGGGCCAGATCGCGTTGCGCCGGAACGTGCTCGACACCGCCGAAGTCTATTTCCAGGCGGCGCTGGCGATCTTTGGCGAAACCGGCGACCGGCAGAACGCTGGCTGGGCGCTGACGCGCCTGGGACGTGTGGCGCGCTTCCGCGAAGACTACACCGCTGCGGAGCAACGCTACCAGGAGGCGCTGAACGTGCAGCGCGCGATCGGCGACCACCAAGGCGAGGGCGTGACCCTGACGGCGCTGGGTGATCTGCTGGAGACGCAGGACCGCGCTGACGAGGCCGAGACGTACTACCGGCAGGGGCTGGCAATGCTGCGTGAGGCGCAGGATGCCTTCCACACCGCTGGGGCGGCGCGCGACCTCGGCGCGTTCCTCGTCGAGCGGGGCAAGGGGCGCGAGGAAGGTTGTGCGCTGCTGGGTGAATCGGCGCGGCTTTTCGCCTCGATGGGATTGCGCGAAGATGAGCGCGCGACCCGTGAGCTGGCGCGGTCCCTTGGCTGCGAGGAATGACTTCCGCCACATCCTGCTATCAGTGTCTTGTTCGCTGCGAGCGTAGTGTCCTCAATGGCGCCGCTCGTGTGTCATAGAGAGTAGCAAGCCTGCGCATGCGCGTGTGGTGGTTTTGTTGAATGGGCGCTGGGTGGGTGAGGGAGGACACACGATGTGGTCCCGTAGCGTCATCTCCCTGCGAATACCGGCGCGTTCGACCGCGCGATCCTGGGTACGACGTGATACAGCAGCGTTAGGCTGGATGCGCGCGTTAGCTCCCTGGCTGGCCGCGCTCGAAACGGATAACGATCAGAGCGTGTCTCAGGCGAGGCGCTCCGAGACGCATATGCGCGCCGCCGAGGAGCAGGCCGAGTTCGAGCGTTTCTTCACCCAGTATGGAGCGGCCCTGCTCGACTATCTGTATGGCATGACACGCAATCACGAGGCGGCGACCGATCTGATGCAGGAGACCTTCCTGCGCGCCTGGGCGTCGGCCACGCCGCTGGCCGAGATTCAGCAGCCCAAAGCCTGGCTCTATCGCATCGCCACGAATCTGGCGCTCAACCAGAGCCGTCGGCAGCGGCGCTTCGTCTGGCTCCCGCTGGAGACGGTTGAGCCGCTCGGCGCAGCGGGCAGTTCCGACCGCTGGCGCATTCCACCGCTGGCGAGCCATGTGCGCAGCGGAGACGATGTGGCGGCGAGCGTCGTCGAACGCGACGCCATCTGGGAGACGCTGGCGGCGCTACCTCCCCGACAGCAGGCGGCGCTGCTGCTCCAGACCAGCGGCGGCTTCGAGCCGCGCGAGATCGCGGTCTTGCTGGCGCTCAGCGAGACGAACGTTCGCAAGATGCTCTTTCGCGCCAAGGAGCGCTTTCGTACGGTCTATCGGGCGATGAACGCCGAGGACACGGGGAAGCGAGGCCGCGCATGACGCCTATTGCTTCCACGGAAACACACGAGAGCTGGCTGCGCCGCGTCTCGGACTATCACAGCGGCGGGATGGACGCCGACGAGCGCGCGCGGGTGGAGGCGCATCTGGCGACCTGCGCGGAGTGTCGTGAGGTGCTTGCCATGTACCAGCGCTTCTATGCGCTGACGCGTTCGCCGCTGGCGCTGGGCGCGCCGAGAGTTGATCTGGCGGAGCGCCCGGCTGCGCGCGCTCCCTCGCCGCTACGCATCCGTCACACGCCGCTGGAGCAGGGCGCGCCACTGCCGTGGTCTGGCCGTGCTCGCGTTGGGCTGGCGGCGGGGCTGGTCGCCGCGCTGCTGATCGGCAGCTTCCTGGCGGTCTTCTCGCTCCGTCAGCACGGCCCGGTGGCGCAGCCAACGCCGACACCGCTGGGATCGCTCACTCCATTTCCCAATGCGACGGCCACGCCGGAGGCAGTCGCGCCAGCGGACTGGACACAGGTTCCGCTCACAGGCGATGGTGGCGTGCCTTCGGTGACATTCTCACCGACCTCGCCACGCGTCGGGTATGGGTGTAGCATCTCCGCGAATCATGTGATCAGTGTCAGCAGGACGCAGGATGGCGGGAGCAACTGGACCACTGTTGGTACCGTTGGGCGCATTGGCACGTGCCTCATCAGTGTCGATCCTTACAATGCGCAGGATGTGGCGCTCGTCGCGCCAGACTTCGGCGTCTTCCGCTCGTTCGACGGTGGCCAAAGTTGGGCGTCAGATATTGACTACAGCACGCAGGGGTCCTTCCAGCGCTGGGGGTGGGCTGGCTCGCGGCTGCTTCTCGTGACGACATCGGGCACGGGAGCCAGCGCGAAGACGCACCTATTTTCCAGCACGCCAGCGACGCGCTCCATTCAATTGGACAGCGATGGCTTCCTCGGTGGGTTCAGGCTCCAGCAGGTGTATCTCCTGGCTGGGCCGGCCGGGGGAAATCTCATCTATGTCGTGGACGGGCCAGCAGGCGCCTCGGTCGCCCAGGAGAGAACGCTCTCCAGCGCGGACGGTGGGAGCAGTTGGACCGAGACCACCTTTACCAACCAGGGAGCGCGCGTCCAGCCGGTCGCCTTCTCGGCTGATGGCTTCTCCATCGCCGCCGTTGATGGGTCGTTTCTCTCTCTATCCAGCGATGGCGGACGAACGTGGCAGCAGCCTACTGCGTTCGCGGGCGGCGGCGAGATTGATTATCGCTCGCTCTTTCTTGTATCGGGATCAACAGTCGTCGCTATCTCGACCAACTTCGCTCAGGGTGATCGCAACATCTACGCCATCACCGCTGGAAGAACGCATACCTGGGCGAAGACGCCTGTACCAGCGGGTGGGCGTCTGGTGGCGGTCGCCATTGGACTGGATGGATTGCCCGCCTCACACTGGATCGAACGTCCAGCGAACAGCCAGCGGACCTCAGGGGTTGTGCTGTGGCGCAAGGCGGACAACAGCCCGCCGTTGGTAGTTCCGATGGGAGCGTAAGATGCCCTCCGACGAACCATCTTTCTGGGGACAGATGCGCGCTCGTGTTCGCATCTCGCGCGCCTGGTTGGCGCGTGGCGTCGCGCTCCTGGTCACCGTCGCGCTGGTGGCTGGCTTCGCCGCGCTGGTCTGGCGGGATCGCGCGCCTCTGGCTGCGCCAATAGCCCAATCTGCTACACCTACGGCGACCTTCGGATCAGCCGCGACGTTCGCGCCAGACTCAACGAACACGCCGACGCCTGGCCCTGCGGCGACGGCAACACCTGTGCCGTTCGTCTGCGCCAACGCGCCGGGGTCGCAGCGCATGTACGCCTTCCTCAATCATGACCGCCAGATCTACCGCGTCACCGGCTGCGCCGATCCTGTGCGTCTCACCCACTACGACGAGAAGTCGTACGCGCGCCCGCTGGCGTTCTCGCCGACGAATCGCTGGCTGATGATTAGCGTCACACAGAATGTGAGCGACACGAGTTACCCGGAATGTCAGATCCTCATCAATCCCACGAATGGCGCCGCGACAAAGACACCGTTGTGCGCCGATGGCGGAAATGACGCATGGACGGAGTGGCCAGCGTTCATCGCCTGGCTCGACGACAACACCTTCCTGGAGTCGCTGACCCATAAGGATGGCACAGTGAGCGTCGTGCGGGTCAACGCGACCACCTTCGCGCGCAGTCCTATCACTACGCTTACCTGGGTCGCCAATTTCGGCTCGACGGCAAGCCCAGTCGGCATCAAGCTGGCGGGCGGCGCGCTCTACTACGGCGGCTATGCGAGCAAGAGCGAGGGAGGCGGCTGGCTGCATCGCGTCTCGCTGGCGACAGGGGTGGATACACGCATCGTCCGCCTGGGCGCCACCGGCAATGGCGGGTGTCAGGTGGGGTCGAATCCCTGTACCTGGACGGGACCGTGGGATGTCTCGCCGGATGGCAGCCATATCCTGTACTACAACCCCGGTCCAACCGTCGGGCCGAACGACTATTGCGCTGACGAGGCCGAGACGCCGCTCTACTACGCGCGCAGCGATGGCTCCAACCCCGTGCGCCTCTTCGCCGATCAACCGCTGGGACGCGCATTTCCAGCGCCGCTGTTCTCGCCTGATGGGACGCGCGTGACGTGGACGGTTTTCATTGGGAAGACGCTCTGCCAGTCCACTCAGCTTGGGGTGATCCAGGGTGTGTCTGGCGGCGCCGTTACGGCGTTGCCCGATAGCTATGGCGTCGTCTCCTGGCGCCCAGACGGCGCGGCGGTGATCGTGGGCGCGCCATCGGGTGGGGCCGCGCTCTACACTCTCGCCACCAGGACGCTGACGCCGTTGCCAACACAGGATGGATGGGCGGCCGGTTACGTCTGGGGAGCGTAAATACACAGCGCGGCGCAACGAAAAACTGCCGTTGCGGTGGGCGCTGGCGATGTGATACAAGGTGTGCGGACCCGCGACGACGATGTCGGCCGTCCAATGCGTTCCGCGACCACTGTATCCCGTCAATGCCTATGCGCATGCCAGGAGGAATCAGAATGAGCGAAGCCCCCGTTCAGCTACTCGTCGCCGCATTTACCGAAGAAGACGCCGCCGACAAAGTCTTCGAGCAACTCAAACAGGCCAAAAAAGAGAAGTTGATCCACATTCAGGATGTCGCGGTCATCAAGCGCGACGCGGATAGCAAGATTCACATCAACGAGCCGAGGGACTGGAAGGCGGGCAAAGGCGCCGGAGTTGGCGCGGTCATCGGCGCGGCGCTGGGCATCATCACCGGGCCAGGCGTCGTCCTCACGACGGCGGCGGGCGCCGCGATTGGCGGACTGGCGGCCCAACTGCGCGACGCCGGCTTCCCCGACGACCAGCTCAAGCAGGTGGGCGAGGCGCTCAAGCCTGGCACGTCGGCGATTGTCGCCATCATCGAGCACACCTGGGTCGCCGACCTGGAGCAGGAGATGCAGGCGCAGGGCGCACAGGTCATGCGGCAGGCGATCTCTGAGGACATCACCAAGCAGCTCGAGGCTGGGCGCGATGTCGCCTACTCCGCCGTCGCCGCCGAGGGTGTCGCGTCGGTGCAGCGCGTCTCCGCCGGGAAAGACGACGCGCAGATCGACAGCGCGACGATCACACAGGACGCGCTGAGCGCGACCACGGCGACAGCCACCGCCGAGGGCATCACGGGGACGAACGTCGTAGCGACCGACGAGGGCGCGGTCGTCACCGAGTTCACCGCCAAGCCGGAGACGCCCGCCGTCGAGGGCGCTGCCGCAGGCGGGGCCGCCGCTAGCGCAACTCCGACTCCTGAGGCTTCGGCGACTCCGGCCCCGACAGACGCCTCAGAAGCGGCGACTGGCGCGGCAGCCAGCGCGAGCGGCACAGCTACCGAGACGCCGATGAGCCAGGGATCTCCAGAAGCGCCCGGAACGGCAGAGGAGAAGCCTGCCTCACCGCCGGATACGACGACCGAGAACGCCTAATCTTAGGCGCGTTCGGTGTCCAATCGTGACATGACAGTCTGCCAGATGCTCTCCGCAAGGGTGTCTGGCAGTTGCGTCGCGTCGAGGACGACCCAGCGCTTCGGCTCGGCGGCGGCCAGCGCCAGATAGGCTGCGCGCACACGTTCGTGGAACGCGACTGTCTCGGCGTCCAGCCAGTTCCAGTCGCCGTCGGTCATGTTACGGCGCCGCGCCTGCCCCACCTCGACCGGCAGATCGAGCAGGAATGTCAGATCGGGACGCAGTCCATCCGTCGCCAGTCGCTCCAGTGTGTCTATCGTCTCCATATCCAGGCCGCGCGCCACCCCCTGATAGGCGCGCGTCGTGTCCGCATAGCGGTCACAAATCACAATCTCGCCTGCCGCCAGCCACTCACGCATCCGCGCCACATGCTGCGCGCGCGCTGCCGAGAACAGCAGCGCCTCAGTGATCGGCAGCATCGGCTCGGCTGGCTCGTCATGCGTCGCAAGACCACCTTCACACAGTGCGCGCAGACTCTCCTCAGGATGCAGTAGCAGCGCGCGGATCGCTCCGGCGAATGGCGTGCCTCCTGGCTCGCGTGTCGTGCGCACGGCGCGCCCGTCTGAACGCAGGCGCTCGGCCAGCAGCGCAACTTGCGACGACTTGCCTGATCCCTCGCCGCCCTCAAACGTGATGAACACAGCTATTCCTTTGTCTCAGCGCCCATCGCGTAGCGCTGCTTGAGCTCGGCGATCTGCCCGGAGCGGATTAACTGCGCCTCGTCGGCGTCGCGTTCCGGCAGCGCGCCGACGATGACATCCTTCTTGTGGTAGCGGCTTGGCTGCGGTGTGATCTCGCGCGTCAGCGTCGTGAGCTCGATCTGGCAGAAGCGCTGGCCAGGATAGATACGCACGATAGATGTGGGGTTGCTGTTGCGGATTGGCACGATAAGCGCGCCCTCGTAGCCCGCGTCGATGATGCCGGTGAGTTGCACCTCCAGCCCCTGCCGGTTGACACTCGACCGCGGATAGAGCACGGCGCTGAGATCGTTGGGGACGACGATGCGCTCCAGCGTCGAGACGAGCACACGCTCGCCCGGCAGCAACTCGAAGTATTGCCCTGGCTCCAACTCGATGGCGTCGAAGTGCTGGTGCCCGCCCTCCAGCGGATCGAAGATCAGCGCCTCGCGGCCATGCGCCGTCACCTGCCACTGGCGCGGGACGAGGAAGGTGAAGCCGATGCGCAGGTCAATGGTGTGGCCCTGCAACTGGAACTCGTCCAGCGGAGGCTCGAAGGAGAGCGCGCCGCTCGTGATACGCGCTTGCAGATCTTCGCGCGTCAAGATGCTCATATAGTCCCGCTCCTGTCCTAATAGATGTTATACGGCGCGCATGGCGCTACACACCGCCACGCCAGCGCGCCCAGACGCGCTCGACGTTGGCGCGATAGTCCGCACGCGTCAGTAACTCGCGCGGCGTCCCATGCCCAGTCTGATAGCCATCGGTCACGCGACAGAGCCACTGTTCGATGGTCTCCTTCAGCGTATCCGCGCCTGACTCCTTAGGGCGCTCGTACATATGCAGATTATGCGCCACGACGGTGATCTGGCCTACCGGCCGTCTCGTTCGTTCAGCGGTCTCGCGCAGCCACGCGAGGTCGTGGTAGAAGTCCAGCGGCGCGCCACCATCCACGTCCAGCGAGCGGTGTACGTGAATGGAGTTGATTACTCCATCCGCCTCACCGGGCAGGAACTGGAAAAGCTGGTATGGCGGCATGCCCATGCGCGGCTGAAGCTGGTCCTCCAGGTGGGGATAGGTCAGCGACGAGACGATGGCGCGGCGCGAGGCAGGCGCTGCGGCGATGTCGGCGATGGCGTCGGCGAGGATGTCGCGCCGCCAGTGACCTAGCGTCTCGGCCAGCAGGTCAGGATGCGTCTGCCAGTGCGCGAGCAGCGTTGGTGGGTACAGCGCGAGCAGGCTGAGGACCGTCTGGAGGTGCAGCCGTTCACCTAGCGTCGCCAGCGTCTCCTCGAAGAGCGCTCGCGAGACGCGCATGCCCTCAAGTGTCAGCCCCTCGACGGTGATCGCCTCCAGCAGCGCCGCAAGGTAGCCCCAGCCGCCATCCCAGTAGCGCGACCGCGCCGCATAGGTGTAGGGGAAGACCAGCGCGCCATCCTGAGCCGGCCGCGCCGGATCGTTCTCCGGGCGCTTCTCGACGAAGACACGTAGATACCAGGCGATCTCGTCAGCGGTCCACTCCAGCCCGTCAATCGTATCGCGCTCAGGATCGGTCCATGTGAGCGTGACGCCGTTGAGCGAGCGTGTGGCTCCGCGCTGCGTCTCATGCCGCATGCCATGCGCAAGTAATGCCGCGCGCGCCTGCGCCAGCAACTCCGCGAGCGAGGACGCTGCAAGGCTGAGCGTTGGCGCTGTGCCTTCTTGGTGGTCTGGCATGAAACCTCTCCCCCAGCCCCTCCCCTATGATGGGAGGGGAGCCAGAGACGCGGCGAGTGATATTGCGTGTGGCGTTCTCTTCACCTTCGACAAAAGGTGTTGCACATAGTTCGCCTTCCCTGCAAGGGAAAGGGGTCAGGGGGTTAGGTCTTCTCCACGCGATAGCGCAGGTGGACGCTCTGCTCGCCCAGCCGCTCGACGCTCAGCAGCGAGAGGCGCAGATCCAGCGGCGCATCGCCCAGCAGCGAAATTCCGGCGCCAAACGATAGTGGCTCGACGGTCAGCCAGATCTCGTCTACCAGCTTCGCCTCCAGGAACACGCGATAGATGCTGGCGCCACCGCCGATCACGACGCTCTCGTACCCGCGCTGCGCAAGTGAGGCGATCACCTGCTCTGGCGGCTCGGCGGTATATTCTACCCCATCGGGCAGTGACGTTGGTCGCTCGTGGCTGAGGACGATGTTGAGGCGGCCCGGCAGTGGCGCGGGCAGCGTCTCGAAGGTGCGCCGGCCCATCACAACGACACCCGCCTCACGCGACGCGCGCGCGAAGAGGCGCTTGTCCTCACGCGAAGACCAGCCGGTGAACTCGGAGTCGCCACGCGCGATCTTGCCATCCACGGTGATCGCGGCGAGTATCAACACGCGCATCGCCTACCGTCCCTTCTCTCGCTATGGGACGATGGTCAGGCCGGGGATGTTTGGCAGCGGGTGATACTGCGCCTTAATCTGCTCCTCGATCTCGGTGATGACGCTGAGGTCGGCCTGCTCGGCGCGCTGCATCGTGTCGGGCGCGAGGTCGAGCGTGATCTCGTCGTGCTCGTGGTCACGCTCCATCAGCTCGCGCGCCGCCTCGAAGTGCAGGTCGTAGATGTGCGCGTTCGAGATCGAGTGGGTGTACTTGCCGACCGCGAGGCCCAGCCGCGCCGCGAGCATGCGCTGGAGCAGCGCGAAGCCCGCCACGTCCGCCGGACAGCCGAGCATCAGGTCGTTCGAGCGCACGATGTTGTGCAGGTGCAACGCGCCGCCGAGGATATTGACGGTGAAGGAGTAGGGGCAGGGAAGGTTCTTGCGCTTTTGTTCAGAATCTAGTCCATCGAAGGATGGGTCCCAGGCGAGAACGACGCCGTGGCGCGAGCTGGGGTCGCGCTCCAGCAGGTTGACCAGGCCGGCGATCTGGTCGCGCTTGAAGTGCTGACGCCAGCGATAGCCGTAGGCGGTTGGCACGACGCCGTCGAGGTTGGTGAACTCGTCCCAGATCTTGGTGAACTGGCGCAGCGACTCGTCGGGGCGGCGGCTGCCGGTGAGGAACCAGACCTGCTCGGCGACGAACATGCGCACCGGGATGCGCCGCAGCGTCAGCAGCGGGAAGCCCTGGGTGACCTCGAGCGTCATGCCGGGCAGCGCGCGGACCGAGTGGCCGGTGCGCTCGTTGTGCTCTTCGTAGCCCTCGGTCATGACGCGGCGAAGCAGTTCGCGGTACACGCGGTCGAACTCGGTCATGGCGTCCTCACCTGGCTTCACTATTGAATGTTGGGCCGCTCGTAGAACACTTTTTCACTATACAAGCCACATGCGCCAACCGCCAACAGGGCGGCCAAAGTAGGTTAGCCATAACACGTTCAGGCTCTTGCATATGTCATTCATCGTCAGATGATAAAAGCGAATGCCCAAGCTGCAAGAGGCTCCGGAAATTTGGCGCAACAGGGACCGCTAATTTCCATTCTACGGAATAGTAGTTGATTGCGTAGATGGGATAGCGCCGGTCTGAACGCTCCTCGCGCAGATCCATGACCAGCGCCTCGTCTGCGCCATCGTCGCCAAATACGAGCGTGCCTGGAATCTCATCGGGCGTAAACCCATAGCCTGCCGACCAGGAGGGAATATCCTCAGCGCGCCAGAAATGGAAATACCAAGTATCACGATACGAGAGCGCACCGCCGTTCTGACGGCGAAGAAACGCAATATAGTCGTCTGGCAAATCGCGTCCAGCAAATTGCGCGAGGGCGGCAAGCGCATCTTCCGATGCTGGCGGCTCACGCCTGTCCCATTTGTAGTCTGCGGTTTCGAGTATATCGAGCCAATCCGCTTCCACTGCCATATCTCGTCTCCTACATCTGGCGCGCTGGTTGCCACTAAAACGGACATATTGGTTTAGCTCTTTCCAGTTCTGATTATCAAGTTTCAACTGGGCAGAGGAATAGCGTGAATGCCTACCTCTTGGAAGTGTCGTTGAAGAGATGCGTCGTGTTCGATGCAGCGTTGAAAATTGGCAAGTGTCGCTGTACCGAAGAATCGGATGTTGTTCAGATTCAGCGTTGGCTTCAAAATGTTTGCCATATCGATGGTATTCTCTTTGCCATCTGGGTCAGTGATCCGATCAAAATCCTCAACAAAAAGAATTGTGCGACCTGCTGTTACGCCGATATGCCAGAGTATCTCTCTGAACCGATATTCCAGTTCCTCACGCCCTCTCGTGCCTGCAATCAGCGCATCAACATCAAGCGCAACCACCTGCCGCGCCCTAACGCCATGAGGAACATCGCCAATAGCAATCCGGCGAATCACTTCGGTTGTGATTGCTGGTCGGGTTTCATCTGACTCACCGATGAGCATAGGATGGCGTTTGTGTCTGGTCGGGCGGCCAAGGATTTCCATGATGCGCGAGACTTCATATTCATGTGCTCGCAG
>DATAOM010000425.1:0-2771 GCA_036265775.1 Ktedonobacterales bacterium
CATCGTCATCGGTCTGGACGACTACGAGCACACGCTGATCGCCAACTCCAATGGCGATACCAGCCAGATCGGGCCGAACGAGTTCTGGATGAAGACGTCGCAGTCCAGCGCCGACGAGGCGAAGCTGCTCCATCTGCTCCAGACCAACACTGACTTCGACGCAGCGAATGTAGTGAGCCTGCGCCAGCAGACGATCGCGGCGCAGTCGAATCCAATTGGCACCGGGATGCGTGGTCTGCTCTTCGTCGGCGCGATCACGGCGGCGCTGCTCGCGGTGCTGGCGAGCATCGTGCAGTCGATCATCGCCGTGCGTCAGCGCGCTACCCAATTCGCCATCCTGCGGACGCTCGGCGTGGCCAGAACCCAGCTCACCAGCTTGCTGCTGAGCGAACAGACGGTCGTCTACATTTTTGGCTTGCTCGGTGGGACGCTGCTGGGACTCCTCCTTACGACGGCGACGTTGCCATTCCTGCAGTTCAGCGACTCGATCATCGATACCTCGCGTATAGGTGTGCCGCCGTATACATTGGTGTTCGCGCCGCAGGCGACGCTGTACTTCTATGTGGCGCTCGGCGTGGCGTTTGTGGTTGCGCTGCTCATTTCGGCGTATTATGCGGCCACCGTTGGTCTGGGGCAGACACTGCGCCTGGGAGAGGACTGATTATGCGACAATTACGCCGTAGCGGCGCGGACCGCCGGTTGTTGGAGGAGGACAGCGCCCGTGGCTGAGTTGCTGGTCGATGCGTCGAATCTGGTGAAGATCTACAAGGCCGCCGATCTCGAGGTCGTGGCGCTGCAAGGTCTCGACCTCCATGTGCCGCGTGGCGAGATGCTGGCGCTCGTTGGGCCGTCAGGCGCTGGGAAAAGCACGCTGCTCAATATCCTCGGTGGGCTGGACGAGCCAAGCGCGGGACGCTGCGAGGTGGCGGGGGTGGACCTGACGCGCTTGACGAGTCAGGACAGGTTGCTCTATCGCCGGCGCATCGTCGGGCACATCTGGCAGCAGACCAGCCGCAACCTTCTGAGCGATCTCTCGCTGCTGGATAATGTGGTGACGCCGATGGTGATGGCGGGCTATCCGGGCAATCATCGCAAACGCGCGCAGCAACTCCTCGAACTCGTGGGACTGGGACCACGTGTGACGCACCGGCCGACCAAGCTGTCTGGCGGCGAGCAGCAGCGCGGGGCGCTGGCCGTCGCGCTGGCGAACAACCCCGAACTCCTCCTTGCCGACGAGCCGACCGGAGAACTAGATACCGTCACGGCTGGTGAGATCCTGCAATTGCTGCGGTCGCTCAACAAGGAGCTTGGCCTCACCACGATCGTTGTGACGCACGACCCAATGGTGGCGGAGTCGATGGATCGTTCGGTGGCCATCCGCGACGGGCGCACGAGCACCGAGGTGCTGCACGGCGAGGCCGCCGAGGAGACCGTTATCATCGACGGCGTGGGCCGGTTACAGATTCCCAAGGCGCTGCTCGAGGCGCTCGCGTTCGGTGGACGCGCGCGGGTGCATCTGGCCGACGGCCATCTGGAGCTCTGGCCTGCGGGAGTGAACGGCGCGACGCCAGCGGCGACAAAGCGCTTGTCTTAGCAGCGCGAGGGCGCATGCGATGAATCTCGATGACCTGCGACGCGAATACACCCAGCGGGGCCTGCGCGAGGAAGATCTTGCGCTGGACCCGTTCATGCAGTTTGGCGCCTGGTTCGACGAGGTTGCCCAAGCCGATATACGCGAACCAAACGCCATGACGCTCGCCACCGCGACTCCCGATGGGCGGCCATCCGCGCGCATGGTCTTACTCAAGGGCGTGGATGCGCGTGGCTTCACGTTCTTCACGAACTATGAGAGCCGCAAAGGCGGCGAGTTGGATGCGAATCCACGCGCCGCGCTGGTCTTCTTCTGGGTGCAGCTTGAGCGGCAGGTGCGAGTCGAGGGGCGCGTCGAACGTGTGTCTGACGAGGAGTCAGACGCGTATTTCGCCAGCCGCCCGGAGGGAAGCCAGGTTGGCGCCTGGGCCTCGAAGCAAAGCGCCGTGTTACCGGACCGTGGGCCGCTGGAGGCGCGCTACGAGGAGTTGCGCGCGCAATACGAAGGCCATGAGGTACCACGTCCGCCGTTCTGGGGTGGCTTTCGTGTGGTTCCTGAGACGGTCGAGTTCTGGCAGGGTCGCGTGAACCGCCTGCATGACCGCCTGCGCTACCGCCGCCAGGGCGATGGCTCCTGGGTGATCGAGCGCCTCTCGCCGTAGGAACACAAGCATTAGAGAGCGATGTACATCTCGTCCTGGCTGTACATCTCGCTGAAGCCAAGCGACAGGCACCGCGCCAGGATCGAGCTGCTTCCCGGGCAATTGGTGAGCTGGATCACTGAGGACTCACCTGCCGCCTGTCGCAGAAGCAATATCAGCTCTTGCTCCGAAGTAGACTTCACTACACTGGCGGCGAGAATGCGTGTGAGAGCGCCAGATCGCGCGCAGACCAATGAACTGCGCTGTCCGGCAGTGTCAGTAACATGAGTTGTCTCGGTCGTCATGGCGAGCAGACTGGCAAGCTCCTGCTGCCAGACCGGCTGCGCGGCGAGGACATCCTCCGCGACAAGTGGCGCCGACGTCGCAACCTGTTTGGCGTCGGCGTCTGCCCCCTCGGGCAGTGCGGTGAGCGCGATCTCGACCGTTCTCACACGACGGCGCACCGTCAGGCCAGCCGCCTCATAGACCGCTCGCGCTGCCTCGTTCTGCGATAGGACTTCCAATTGCAAACTGTGGAGA
>DATAOM010000426.1:0-4893 GCA_036265775.1 Ktedonobacterales bacterium
TCCCTGCGCGGAGCAGCGCCACGACGAGCTTGCGCACGACCTCCGCCTGGGCGAGGCTGGCCTTGCCCACCGGCTCAAACGCGCCATCCGCCAGACGCACATCCACGAAGACCAGCGGACGCTCAAGATCGAGCACCGCCGCGCTGGCGTCCCCCGGCGGCAAGTCAAGATCGAGCGTCGCCGTCCGCGCCTTGCCCGCCGCGATCAATGCTCCACCGTAGAACATCTGGCTGGGGAAGGCGCAGATGATTGGGTGCATGCGATATTGCCGCGTCAGCGTGACTCCCGCAACGGCTCCATATCGTTCCCAGAGCGTCTCGAACAGCGAACCCTTCAGCCCGTGTTCGGCTGCTGCTTCACTGCGCGCTAACGGGGGCAACTGGCGCGTATCGCCGATCAGGACGAAGCGCCGGGCGAAGCGCAGCGCGCCCACCAGCGCGGGAACCGTGAGTTGCGTCGCCTCATCAACCAGCGCGAGGTCGAAGCGCAACGGCTCGCCCACACCGTCATAGCTCTCTGAGGCCCACGTCGCGGCGGTGGAGGCGACGAGCGACGCCTGCGCCAGTGTCTCCCGGATGCGGACGAGATCGGGCAGTTCGTTCGGCGCTAAACCAGGGCAGGCGCGCTCGACCAGCCGGTACGGGCGGGTATCCTCCGCGACGCCATACTCGTGACCCAGCCGCACAATGTTGCGCTCGCCGCTGGCGAGAATGCGCCGCAGCGCGTTATCCACCGCCTGATTCGTGAAGCCTGCCAGCAGCACACGCTCGCCGCGCGCGATCGCCTGCCGCGCGATCTCGGCGACCACGCTCGTCTTGCCTGTCCCTGGCGGCCCCTGCACAAGCAGGTAATCCTGCGCCGCCAGCGCGCGTCGAGTCGCCTCCAGTTGTTCCTCGTTGAGCGCCGCTGCTGGCTCGATCTGCTCAAGCGTTGAGCCGAAGGCTGGCGTTCGCTCGCCAGCAACCAGCGAGCGCAGGCGTGGCTCGGCGTCCAGCCAGCGCCAGAGGTTGCGCGCCGTACGGTCATGGGTGATCTCGCTCTCGTAGCGATCAATCAAGGCAGGATCGGCGACGCGCTCCGGCGTCCAGACCGTCAGGCCATGCTCGCTCAGTTTCAAGATCGTGCCGGTAACGACCTCGCCGCGCACCGGGTCGCCATCGCTGAGCAGAATCGCGTCGCCCTCGCGCAACTCCGAGGTATGTTCGCAAGCGAAGGTGTATTCCCACTCGCCGCGCTCGGTCTGGCGCGGCTCGCCTGCCAGACGCAAGCCGCCCAGCGCGCTACCCTCAACTCGGCGTTGCGCTGGCGAGCGCGTCCACAGCGCAGCGCCCTCCTCCTCGGCGGCGCGCGCCTCCAGCCGCAACAACTCCTGCCAGCGCGCGTACCACGCGGCGTCATCCGCCGTCTCGCGCTCATCCCCCTCGTCAGTTGGTGGTGGCTCCCAGTCGAGCAATCCAGACATGCGCGCGCACTCGCTGCGGAGCATGCAGCGCCCGCAGGTCTTGCCTCCCGGCGGCCTGGGCGCGCGTCCGGTGACGTGAATCAGCGCGAGCAGGTTGCGCAGCTCCAGCACGCGGCGCAGGTCGCGCGTGGTGAACGGGATGCCGTAGGCCTCGGCGCGTCCGGGAGCGCCGCTATAGAGCAGCGTCGCGGCGCGTGGTCCCTTGCGCGCGCGGCCACGCGCCGCGAGCAGGGTATGGTAGCCATAGACCTGCCAGCGATGCTCGCGCTTGGGCGGCTGCGACCGCACCTCGCCTGTCTTGAGCTCCAGCAGCGAGCCGCCGAACTCATCGCTCATCAGGAAGTCCAGCCGGCCCTTCAGCCCGACCTCCGGCGCCAGCAAGAACGTCTCAGCGCGCAAGCGTGGCTCGGTTCGCCAGAGCGTCTCGCGCTGGTGGGCGTACCACGAGGCGAGCGCGAGCAGATGTGGCTCTGCGTCTTCACGCATCTGCTCATACGTGATCTGGCGCAACGCGAGGTCCACCGCCTGCTGGCGCAGCGCGCGTTTCAGGTGTGGTTCAATCTCTGTATCGCCGCTCTTGAGCAGATCGGCGAAGGCGCGGTGAATCAGCGTGCCGCGCAGGGTCGGCGCGTTGGGCGGCGAGGGAATCATCCGCCGCAATGGGTACTGGCGCGCGCAGTACTCGGCATTGTTGATGTCAGTGATATTGAGCAAGAGGTCCGGCTCGAGGATAACCACACCCTCTGGCAGGGCGCGCAACGCGATCGGAGCCTCATCGGTCATCTCCAGCGCGTCTGCTGGAACCGGCGCCGCGTGTGTCAGGTGAAAGACGCGCAGACGCAATCCACGCCACTGCTCGGCTGGCATCGCGCGTAGCGCCTGGATGAGGCTCTTCGCCTGGTCATTGAGCGTGACACGCGCCATGGAGCCATCGTCCAGCGCCAGCGTGACGGTTGGCTCGGCGTCGCGGTTGACTGGCGGAGCGAGCGCGGCAATGCGCCCTTCGACCATGGGAATGGCGCAGGCGCGACCAGTAAACGCGCACAGAAAGCATCCACCGTCCCTGGTGGGCTGACCGTAGTCGCCGCCTACGACGTCCGCCACGCGCACATCAGACTCCACGCCGCCGCTCCTTCGCTGATCTCGGCAGTCTACCGGCGTCTCAGTGGGAACGTCAAGGATACGACGCACGACTAGTACCCGGTTCGACTCGGCCAGGACGCAGATTCGCTCCGCCGTGCGCCTGAACAGTGTGAGCGCAGCGTGAGCATGAGTTTGGAGCGCGCGATGCTATAGTACACAAGGATGGCGCTCTGCCTCCATTGTTCATGTCTTTCCTTTCTTGAGGTAGCGACATGCGGGAGATTACCGTATTCAGTGGCGGCGCCCACCGCGCGCTGGCGGAAGAGGTGTGCGATAGCCTGGATGCTCCCCTCAGCCCGTCTACAATCCGGCGCTTCAGCAACGATTGCCTGTACGTACAACTCAACGCCAACTGCCGCGAGCGCGATGTCTTTATCTTGCAGCCGCTCGTTCCTCCGGTGCAGGAACACCTGATGGAGCTGCTGCTGATGATCGATGCGGCGCGTGACGCCTCGGCGCGTCGTACGACAGCGGTGATCCCGTACTACGCCTACGCCCGCTCAGATAAGAAGGACGCCCCGCGCATCTCCATCGCCGGGCGTCTCGTCGCCGATCTGCTCACGGCGGCGGGAGCGAGCCGGGTCTTGACGATGTCGCTGCACGCGCCACAGGTGCATGGCTTCTTCCGCATCCCGGTAGATCACCTCAATGCGCTCAATATTTTTGGCGCCCACTTTCGTCGCCGCGATCTTGCCAATACCGTGGTCGTCTCGCCCGATCTGGGCAACGCCAAGTCGGCCTCACACTTGGCGCGCCTGTTGAACCTGCCGGTGGCGGCAGGCAGCAAGCGTCGCATTGACGATGAGCATGTCGTGATCGACCGGATCGTGGGCGATGTGGCTGGCAAGAATGTGATCTTGCTCGACGACGAGATCGCCAATGGCGGGACAGTGCTGGAGATGCTCCGGCTGTTACGCGAGCAGCACGTTGGCGGCGTCACAGTGGCATGCACGCACGGGCTTTTCACCGGCGCGGCCATCGAGCGGCTCGCCGCTCAGCCAGATCTCAAAGAAGTGGTGACGACGAATACCGTGCCGCTCGCTGCAGCGAAGATCACGGCGTTCCCGCAGTTGCGTGTGCTCTCGGTCGCCCCGCTGCTGGCTGAGGCCATCAAGCGCATCCATGAAGGCGACTCGGTCAGCAGCCTCTTCGACATTTAAGCGAAGGGGCAAAGAGCAGCGCGGCCGTCCACTTCAGGCCGGGCTGCATACCAGAGCTATTTAGGTGTATGGCCCAGCCCATACAGCGTCGCGGGCAGTTCTCCGTGGCGCAGCAGCCATGCGCGCACATCCGCGACATGGCCCGGAGCGATGAGCGCAACCGCCGCGCCCAGCCGTCGCTCGATCCACCCTCG
The DNA here is from genome assembly GCA_036265775.1 of Ktedonobacterales bacterium. Lineage (GTDB taxonomy): Bacteria > Chloroflexota > Ktedonobacteria > Ktedonobacterales > JADMIN01 > DASWAC01. Next base: position 3,960 of record DATAOM010000426.1, read on the forward strand.
CGCCGCGCGGTCGGCCAGCAGCGCATCCAGCAGCGCCGCGTCGTCAAGTTCGAGTACGGCGGCGTCCTCGATGACGCGAAGGCGCTCACCTTTCCGCTGCCAGTCGCGCAGGGTGACGCGGATATTATCTGGCAGTGGCGTTTCGGTCAGCCGTTCCAGCCGCTCGGCCAGCGCATCCGCGTCCCATGAGCCGCGCCGAGAGCGCGCAAGCGCCACGCGAGAGAGCTTATAGCGCGCCACACGGTCGAGCCGCTGCAAGTCCGCGTAGAGATCGAGCGCGACCAGCAGCGGCGCGGTCAGCGGCGGATAGGCGACGATGGAGAGATCAGGCTGAATCGTCACTCGGCCATGCGCCTCAACGAGTTCAATGTCTGCGGATGACACCAGCGCGCCACACGCCGCCTCGGCGCTATACTCGTCTGACGTATCAGCGCTGAGTCGCACGAATCCTAACCACACCAGTGGGCCTGTGAGCGCCGCACGCGTCGTCTCCGTGTCCACTTCAGACGTTGGGGTCGTGTGGCGTACATGCCCGCCTGGAGATTTCCGCGCAAGTCGTCCATGCGTCGTCGCGGCGGGGATGGTTCCTGTCTCGCCCGGCCGCATCAGGGCGAGCGACTCGATCAAGTGGCGACGCGCCAGCGCGATTTGTGGCGCGGCAGGCGTCATCACGCCGGGAACGGCGGCGCGCGTATCGGGCGCATCAGGCCACCAGCCTCCGGCGACCCACACTCGCGCGCAGATGCGCAATCGCTCCGCAAGGGACTGCGCTAACCACGACGCGATTTGGTCGACTGGCGCCACGACGAGTCGCTGTGTCGCGCGCTCAGACATCTCATCGTTCGTCAACAGGCCGAGCCGTTCCAGCTGCCGTCGCAGAAAGAACAGCCGGCCATCGTCAACCTCGGCCAGATCGGCGTCGGATTTCGCCAGC
>DATAOM010000427.1:0-7590 GCA_036265775.1 Ktedonobacterales bacterium
CCATCTCATGTGCGCGCTCCTTTCGGGAGGAATAAGCGAGACGCCGGGCGTCCGTGCATCAGGGTATGGTATGTGGACGGCGGCGCAGCAGCCCTATGCTTCCCAAGACGAGCAGGGCGGCGACCTCGTTGCGCTTCGCAGTCGCGTCCCGACAACGCGAAAGCCCGCCGGAAAGGGCGGGCCTGCTTGAAATATATGGTCTGCGTCAGGTGGCGTTTGTGAACGCTAAAAGGCGATCTCGTCGGCGATGAAGCGCGTCCAGAGCAGGACAATGCCCAGTCCACCCATCAGCGAGAAGAAGGCCACCGGGCCGCCGTAGGTCGGGTCCGCATAGTTGAAGAAGAGCGTCAGCGCGAGCCAGAAGATCGTCGCCGAGGCGGCCAGCCCAAGCTTCGTGGACTCGACGGGCGCCTTCCAGAAAAGCTGCACGAAGAACCAGATCAGCGCCAGTCCGCCGACGATGCCCCAGTGAATCGAGCCAGCCTGCACGACATCCCAGGGCGTTGTGGGGCCAGCCAGCGTCGCGACCGAGAGGAACGGTACGATCTGCGCCACGACAATGAGCAGCGCAAGCACCGTGCTTACCAATGGCTTGGGGTTACGTAGCGATGGCAGCATGACAGCGGTCCTTTCAGTGGAGGCAGTGTATAAAGACGCGCAAGCGTGATGGAGCGGGTTGAGCGGAGGGCGCGGCAAGGAGTGTGAAGCGTGTGAAGCCATTCACGCTTATTCTAGCGGCGCCGCGTCTGGTTTGCAAGACGGTTGGCGCGGGCGTTGCGGTCACGGTCCGCTACCGCTATCTTGCCCAGCGCGGAATGCGCTAGCTCTGCCGGATGCTTCTTTTCCAGAGACCAGAGCGCTACAGGCAGTTGCGAAAGTCGATGCGGTCAGCGTCTATCCTATACTCCAGTACTCCAGCGGGCAGTGAAGGCCGCCAACCCTAATGATGCCCTGAATACCATGACTTCTTCTCCTCGGCGCGCAGGCCGTTACCTTTGGGTCGGAGATAGCGCCGCCTAGAACAGGCGTGCTACACTCCAGCGGGCGGGAAGGTCCATCAGGCGCGAACGTCGTCTGGTGTGATCCGCGTCGCCTGCGCATCCCCTCATGGGGAGTATCAAGAGGAGCGGCATCATGCGGTTACTACTCACGTCCGCTGGCATCAAGAACGCGAGCATCCACAACGCGCTGGTCGATTTGCTGGGCAAGCCGATCACCGAGTCCTACGCCCTCTGCGTCCCCACTGCGGGGTACGGGAGTTCGTATGGCAGTCCTGCTGGGATATGGCGGTTCGTCAGCGGAAACTCCGCCCAACCCATGGTTGGACTGGGGTGGAAGTCCGTGGGTGTGCTGGAACTCACCGCGCTGCCCAGCCTCGATGAAGAGCGCTGGGTCCGCTGGGTCCGGGACGCGGATGTCCTGCTGGTGAACGGCGGCGACGCCCTGTACCTAAGCCACTGGATGCGCCAGTCGGGGCTGGCGGATCTGCTGCCGGAGCTGCGCGAGACGGTCTATGTCGGTTTCAGCGCGGGGAGCATGGCGCTGACCCCGCGCATCGGCGAGGACTTCGTTGGGTGGAAGCCGCCCACTGGTGGTGACGAGACGCTCGGAGTGGTCGACTTCTCGATCTTCCCGCATCTGGATCACCCCGATTTGCCGGAGAATACGATGGCCGACGCGGAACGATGGGCGGCTGGTTTGTCGAATCCGGCGTATGCGATCGACGACGAGACCGCCATCAAAGTCGTGGATGGCGCCGTCGAGGTCGTCTCCGAGGGCCATTGGAAGCTGTTTACCCACGAGTAAGCTCGTAAGGGAGTGTATTCTCATGCAGGAACCCGTCACCACGATGGATGCCCGTTACAGTGACCCGACAGCGGTGGCTACGCCATGGGAGCAGACACGTCAGGCGCTAGAGGCTGCCGAGATCTTTTGGCTCTCCACCGTGCGGGCCGATGGACGCCCGCATGTGACGCCGCTCGTGGCCGTATGGCATGAGGACGCGTTGCACTTTTGCACAGGCGGCGCCGAGCAGAAAGCGCTCAACCTCCAGGACAATGCCCACGTCGCGCTGACGACCGGCTGTAACCACTGGCAGGAAGGACTTGACGTCGTGGTCGAGGGCGACGCCGTCCGGATTACCGACCAGGAGCGGCTCGAACGCCTCGCGAAGGCGTGGACGACAAGATGGGACGGACGCTGGCAATACTTCGTGCGCGACGGCTACTTTTTTCACCATGATGAGCACGAGACACTTCCCGACGCGATCCTCGTCTTCTCTGTCACGCCCACCAAGATCTTCGCGTTCGCCAAGGGAGACCCCTTCAGTCACACACGACATCAGTTCTAAAGCGAGCGTTTATCCCAAGGGGAGGGATGGCGCCGCTGGCGAAGCGAGTTCGAGCCAGGCGGCGCGAACGACTGAATGAACGCCATTGCGCGTCAGCCAGATGTATACTGGCGATGCAGCCATGCTACGGTCTCAATTCAGCGTTTTAGAACCGCCTCCAGGTGATCGCCATGACCAATAGCTACCAGCCGCTGGGCGCGATGACGCTCGATGCGGAGCAGTCGGATCAGCAGCAGTATAGCTGGATGTTTCGCGGAGCGGATGGAACTCGAACTGAAGTCACGCTACTCGCGGCGGATCTTGCGCGCGTGCGGCTTGTACCACAGGGTGTCACACCTGCCGCTTCGTGGGCGGTCGAGCGGACCGACTGGCCAAATGTCAACGTCAAGGCGGAGACGCGTGATGGCGGCCTGACGCTGACAACCGCTGCGATGACCGTCGCGATCTCGACCGATCCGTTTCGCATCACGTTCCGCTGGCCAGATGGCGCGAGCTTCGCCGAGGACGATCCGGCGCTGGGTATGGGTATCGTCGCCGCGCCAGGAACGAGCGATAAGCTCGATCAGCAGGCGCCCAGCGGTACCCCGCGCTGCGCCAAGCGCCTTGCGCCCAACGAGCGCATCTATGGCGCGGGCGAACGCACCAGCCCGCTCGACCGGCGCGGCCAGCAGATCGTCTTCTACAACGTCGATCCACCGCAGCCGCACGGCGACGACACGCGCTCGATGTACGTCTCGGTCCCGTTCTGGACATGCGTGCGCGACGGGCGCGCCTATGGTGTCTTCGTAGATAGCGTCTGGCGCTCGGATCTGGACGCGGGGGCCAGCCAGCCCGACGTAATGAGCTTTGGCGTCGCAGGAGGCGACCTGACGTACTACGTTTTTGCCGGGTCAACGCCCGCCGCCGTGCTCGCGCGCTACGCCGATCTCACCGGACACATCCCGTTGCCGCCACGCTGGGCGCTCGGCTATGGGCAATCGCGCTGGAGCTACTTTCCTGAGGCGCAGGTGCGCTACGTCGCCGAGGAGTATCGCAAGCGCCGCATCCCCTGCGATTCGCTGTGGCTCGACATCGACTACATGGACGGCTACCGCGTCTTCACCTGGAACGAGCGGCGCTTCCCCGATCCAGCGCAGTTGGCGCGCGACCTCGCCAGCGAAGGTTTCAAGCTGGTCACGATCATCGATCCCGGCGTGAAGGCCGATCCCTCCGACCCGACCTATCAGGATGGGCTGGCCAAGAACTACTTCGTGCGCCGCGCGGATGGCTCGCTCTTCACTGGCGCGGTCTGGCCGGGCGAGAGCGTCTTTCCTGACTTCAGCCGCGCTGATGTGCGCCGCTGGTGGGGCGCGCGACACCGCGAACTGCTGGAGGCGGGCGTCGCCGCGATCTGGGACGACATGAACGAGCCAGCGCTGACCGACTGGCTCGGCGGCGCGGGAACCGTTCCACATGGGGCGTCCCTGCCAGGGAACATACTGCACTGGCCCGACGGCACGAAAGGTCAGTCGCTCCTTCACAAGGCGTTCCACAACGCCTACGGCATGCAGATGGCGCGCGCGACATATGAGGGACTGGCGCGGCTGCGGCCCAACACGCGCCCCTTCGTGCTCACGCGCTCCGGCTATGCGGGCGTGCAGCGCTACGCCGCCGTCTGGACCGGAGACAATCGCAGCGAGTGGGCGCACCTGCGGCTGGCGGCGCGCATGTGCTTGGGGATGGGGATGTCGGGCCTGCCCTTCGTCGGCTTCGACGCGGGCGGCTTCTGGCTGGACGCGACTGGCGAACTGCTGGTGCGCTTCACGCAGCTTGGCGCGGTGTTTCCATTCTTTCGCAATCACGCCGCGCTGGGCACGAAGGCGCAGGAGCCGTGGGAGTACGGCGTTCACATCGAGGCGTTGCTGCGCGACGCGCTGGAGTTGCGCTACCGCATGCTGCCGTATCTCTACACCGCGTTCGCACAGGCCGCGCGCGATGGCGGACCGATCACCCGCCCGCTGGTCTACGTCTGGCCGGAGGATGCGGCGCTCGCCAACGTCGAGGATGAGTTCCTGCTGGGCGATGCGCTGCTGATCGCGCCGGTGCTGGATGAAGGGAAGATTCGTCGTTCAGTCATCTTCCCCAAAGGGACCTGGGTGGACTGGTATACCGGCGATCGCTACACCGGTCCCGTGCGCGTCGAGGTGGATGCGCCACTCGATCTGCTGCCACTCTATGCGCGCGCCGGGACGATTGCGCCGCAGGGGCCGGTGATGCAGTACGTGGGGGAACTGGCCGAAGAGCTGGTCACGCTGCGCTGCTTCCTCAGCGCGGAAGCGGGCGCGCGGGCGAGTGGCGCTCTCTACGAGGATGACGGAGCCTCGCCGGAGTACCAACACGGCGCGTGGCGATGGACACACTTCGAGGCGGAGAGCGGCGCGGGATCACCCTGGAAGATGACGCTGCGCGCCGATGTCGAGGGACAGTACGATCCAGGCGAGCGTGAGTACACCGTCGAGGTGTCGGTTCCCGGCGCGGCGCTGGCGAACGAGAAAGCGATCATCGCGGCGCGACTCGACGGCCAACCCCTCTCCGGCGCGACGCTCAAGCAGCGGCGCTACGACACGCTCGTGCGCATTCCGCTTGGCAAGATACACGCGCCCTTCACGCTCGGCGTCGAGGTCAGTTGACCGAACCACCTGTCTTCCATCCCTCACAGGGAAGGGGAATCGTTACCCTGTGCGGTAACTGCGCTGCTTTTGAACTTCGGTCCGGCGGCGCGAATGCAACCAGTTCTCGCGACCGAACAGCGCTCTTGGGGACTCTTGGGCAAGGCGAGTGGCGCGAACTGCGCCCAATCAGTCGCCGAAACGGCCCACTTTCGGAACAAACGCGAGGTGAACGGACTTATGGGGGGGCGGGCGCCTCCGACCTTTTTATGTTGGGTAGAATGGCAGTTTCACTACCGTCGTCTTCGTCACTGCTGAGAACACCGAGAGAAAGGTAGGGTAGGGTGAGTGGCCAACATGAACTTTACGACCGTCGTTCTCTACAGCAACGCACGCGAAAGACGATCCTCCTTGGCGCTGTGGCTGCGTCTCTCTTGATTGCCGCAGCCGTTTCACCGCCGGCAGCCGGAGCCAGCCGTATCTTCGACTGGAACGGATCGGATGGAGCGGCGCAGTCACAGGCGACGCAGCGCTTCGGGAAGATGTTTCCGAATCTTCCCCCATTCCAGTTCTCCGCGCAGGCAGCCGCTGATCTCGTGGCCGCGATGGAGGACAAATCGACCGACCCGGTCGGCGTAGACGAGGGTACGGCGGAGGATAACCCGAATCTGCCTGCCGAGTATACCTACCTCGGCCAATTCCTGGATCACGATCTCGATTTCGACACCACGCCGCAGCCAAGCGCGCCGGTCAACCCCAACACTCTGGTCAACCACGAGTCGTTCCTGTGGGACCTCAGCGATGTCTTTGGTGGCGGCCCGAGCGCCGATCCGCAGCTCTACGCAGCGGATCACAGGCATCTGCTGATACAGGGTACCGTCCAGACCCCGAACCCCAATGGCCAGACCGTCGTGAAGAACGGCAACCCCAACGGCGTGCTGGACCTGCCGCGCGCAGCCAACGGGAGCGCGATCATCGCCGATCCGCGCGACGACGAAAACCAGATCCTCAGCCAGATCGACACGGCGTTCATCACCTTCTACAACGACTTCGTCAACAGGGGAATGTCCTACGCGCAGGCGCGGGAGTTGACGGAGAACTACTATCAGGAGATCGTCCTCACCGATGTGCTGCCGCATTACGTAGGACAGGCCACGATTGACAGGTATCTGCGCACTCGCCAGGTCTTTGGTCACACCGTCTATAGCCTCAACACGCCCAACTACCCGGTTGGCGACTACACGCCGATCGAGTTCAGCGTCGGCGCGTATCGGTTCGGTCACGCGCTCGTGCGACAGGTGTATCACATCAACGATATCCTTCCGGATACCACCGACATCGACGACAACGTCACCATCTTCGACCTCAACACGTTTCAGCGCGGCGACCTGACTGGCGGGGGTCAACTGCCCGGACCGATTCCCTCCTCCACCGCCTGTGGAATTACCCAACCAGTCGCGACCCAGGCGCTCTGTGGGCTGAATAATCCCGCCGGCCATCAGATCACGTGGAGGTACTTCGTCCCGGCTCTGAGCGCGGAGCAGGCCGCCGACGGCCTGCCCATCGACATGGCGTCCACCGGTTGCACGGGAGCGACCAGCGGGCCGGGATCGCCTGGCACACGTGGATGCGGCGATAAGGGCATCAACTTCGCACGCAAGACCCAGACGAGCATCGTCCCGGCGCTGTTCAACCTTCCGGCGTCGGCCATCGCGGGCTGCAACGACGCTGCCAGCCCAGTTTGTAACGGCTCCGGCAACCTCATGTCCCGGGACTTTGCCCGCGGTGAGGAGTATGGCCTGCCATCTGGGCAGAGCATCGCCAGAGCCATGGGCTGCCAGGTAATCCCGGCAGCGTCGATCAACCCAACCCACGACAGCGTCTTTGACAAGGGTACGCCGCTGTTGTACTACGTGCTCGCTGAGGCCCAGCGAGCGCATCGCACGCTTGGATGTGTCGGGGCCGGCATCGTGACGCAGATCTTCCTGCGCGTGCTGTGGAACACCCCCAACTCCATTCTCCGTCGCCCGTTCACGCCCAGCCCTTCCTTGGTCAAGATCGACCCGCACAAGAAGCTCTTCTCGTTCGGCGATCTGCTCGTGGACACCCATATCGCCCCGCGACTGTCGTAGCCGCCGAGGAGCAACCGTACGAGGGAGTAGAGGGGACAACCCAGAGCTACCGTTCATACCGTTCAGAAGGAGATCGTTTGACGCCTTCCCGAACGGATGCGTAAGCCATCGCTGATGGCATATACCCGGCTCGTTGATGTGCGAGAGCCGTTCCTGTTACCAGTAGGGGCGGCCCCTCCGCGTCGGCGCAAAACGCCGGAAACTGCTCTCGGTGGTCCGGGTCGCGCGCATTCTCAGGATAACGAGTGGGATGGGCGCCGGCTGCGGCGAGTAAGACGAAGCAGGGTAGCTCAGCCGGCTGCGAGCGTCAGGCCGTTTAAGCCCTTGACGAGGAAGATGATTCCCAGGATCAGGAAGAGGGCCGTCATGATGACGCGGTTGTGCTGGTTGAGCCAATCCATCAGAGCTGATAGCTGCACACGCGCGCGCTTGGCATTGGCGGCATAGAGCGCAACCAGAA
>DATAOM010000428.1:0-8917 GCA_036265775.1 Ktedonobacterales bacterium
ATCCTGCCAGTCGCTTTGTGCGGTGGTCAGCGAGTTCTCGTAGATGGTCACCTCGCCCGGAGGTGTTGCCGTCGCCGCAGCCAATGTGGCCGACGACGCCGTCTGGGTCGCCTCGGCGTCGCGCACGGCCTGACCGACGCCAGAGAGGCCTCGGAGGGCGCCGATAGCGATGAGTGTGCCCGGCAGCACGACGCACAACAAGACAACCGCGGCGACGATGCCAATGATGAGCGGCGTGCGATTCGGCTTCGGTGGCTGTGGTGGCCCGCCATAAGGCGGCTGGCCGGGATACTGACTCGGCGGCGCGCCATAGCCAAAGCCCGGCTGGGTCGGATACGCAGGCTGGCCAGGATACGCTGGTGGCTGCTCGCCGTATTGTGGATACAGCGGCTGCGATGGATACGCTGGCTGAGGATAGTTTGGCTGCTGTGGATAACTGGGCTGTTGTGGCGGATAACCAGGCTGTGTTGGGTAGTTTGGGTCCTGGCCACCCTGCCCCTGAGGATCAGTAGGATACTGTGGCGTACTCACAGGAAGTCCTCTCTGGTGGGCGTCCGCAGACCTGCTTCCGCAGACGCAAGTAGTAGCGCGCTCGGTTGAGTTATCAGCGCACGCCGCCTAGTATACACAAGCGCATGCGTTTGGGCCAGTGGGACGAGCGCGCAATGTTCTCTGCTATTGAGCGAAAGGCCGCATGAGCAAAGAGACGCGCCTGAAATAAGGGCTAGAAAATATGAACAGGCGCTGACCACAGACGCCGAACGAAGGAAAGTTCTGGAGATACAGAGTGAAGTGGGGAGATCTCCACGCGCCTGTGGTCAGAAAATGAGAAACGATACAATGACGCTACGATAACACGCTACAGAAACAAAGGCGTCAGACAGGATAGCCAGTATCTGCCGCCGCGTCGTGTGGGGGCAGAGCGCGGAGCGAGAAATTGGCCTCACCGTGTGTAACGAGCCACGCGCGCAAGAGTAACCTCGCTTGCTCGAAGGCGTCTCATACGGCCTGGCTGGCTCGCTCACATCGGCGGCAGGGGATCGGCGGGAAGCAGGGCAAGGAACGAGCGCAGGATACGTCCAGTCAGACCCCAGATGCGGTGTGGCCCCAGATCGAAGAAATAGATGGTATGCTCGACGCCACCGCGAGTCCAGATCTCTTCATGGAAGATCGCTGGGTCGGCAAGCGCATGAAGTGGCGCATAGATGACCTCGGCGACCTCCGCCGGATTCGGCTCGACATTTGGCGCGCCCTCTCCGAGCCAACCCACGAACGGCGTCACCAGGAAGTTGCTTACCGACGAGAAAACCGTCTCCAGCGCCCCAACCGCCTCGATCCGCTTCACGTCAAGCGCCAGTTCCTCATACGACTCACGCAGCGCTGTCATCAGGAGAGTGTCATCGCCCAGGTCGCGCGAGCCCCCAGGGAACGAGATCTCGCCACTGTGTTTGCGTAGTTGTGTCGTGCGGCGCGTGAAGAGTAGATAGGGACGTCCAGACAGCGCATACAGCGGCGCGAGCACCGCCGCCTCGCGCGCTACAGAGGACACTGGCGGAACGTCAATTGCGAGGAACGCTGGCAGGTGATTCCTCAGATACGCCACGAGGGCAGGGGCGTCCGTCAACAAGCGTTCACGCAGCGCGCCGGCCTCTCGCGCCTGCTCGTCAAGATCGTTCATCGTGACATCGCGTCCGCAGGCTGGCGCTGGCCCATTTCGCCCATATCTGGCATCGTCGGTATCCAGTGGAGTCGCATATCGTTCTCATACTTGTAGCAAATGCGCCCGCCGCGCCAGGGGGCTTGCGGTCGGGAAGACACTCTGCTATACTATACCCTCGAAGTGGGGGCATGCAATGCGGCTCGTGTCACACACGAGCGTTGGAGACAACCAATTCGCCCGGGGGAGACTGCCTCCAGGCGCGTTTGTGTTTCTCAGCGCGGAGGGTGATCGCGAGGCGCGGGTTTCGCGCGCGTAACCAGGTTGCGTGAGGGTCGCAGACGCTGATCGCTCGTCGGGTATGTCTATTCTGCTGCGACGCTCCATCCTCTCTCGCGTTTCCCCAGGCCGCAGTATCTCTCCCCTGCTTCATTCCGCTTGCGTCTCTGTGTGTCTCTGTGCGGCTCGCTTTGGCTCGACGAAGCGCCTCTGGCTGCGCACCTGGCCGACTGGTCCGACGCAAGCGACATCACGCACAGAGAGGGAGAGACGGATCGCGCTGGAGGTGTGTTCACCGAAGGTACGTGAGGGGCAGAAAGAGACGTACCCGAACGCACAGAGACGCGCGGCGTCCGGACGGCGTAAGAGGCGGATGGTTCCCGCCTGGGACATGACACCTGCCGGATGCGAGCTTGCACAATGGCCTGACGACGCCACGATGGGTACGATGGCGCATGGCAGGCCAGCGGACACGCCGCCACACGCGAGAGAACACGGGCGCTGGCGAGCGCAGACGCCAGCGGCGGCATCCGCACAAACACGAGCGCCGGGAGCGGGGCAGTTTCCGTTCTCCCACAACACACTGTCATGAAAGGGGACGCGTATCCTCTCCACGCCAGATGACGTGGATCTATACGCAACAGATTCGGATGAATGACGAAACAAAGGTTCCGACCGCGACCGAGACACTGAACGGTCACAACGGACACGAGGACATCGGCGAGATGACCGATGAGATGACCAGCGACATGAGCGACGAGATGAGTCAGGACGAGATGGCCGACCAGGCCGAGCAGCAGGAGATGCAGCGGCTGCTCGACGCCGAGGAAGGGCAGTTCAAGACCATCAAACGCGGCGATGTCGTCGAGGGGCAGATCGTCCATATGGACGCCGACGAGATTCTGGTCGACATCGGACTCAAGAGCGAGGGCGTGCTCAATACCAAAGAGCTCTCCTCCAGCGGCTACGGTTCGCTCGCGGAGTTGCATGTCGGCGACAACGTGCTCGTCTACGTCATGCAGCCAGAGACGCCAGAAGGCCACGCGATCGTCTCGATCAAGCGTGCGCGCCAGGAGCGTCAGTGGCGCATCGCGCAGGAGCAGTTCGAGCGCGGTGAGCTGCTTGAGGCCGAGGTCATCGACCACAACAAGGGCGGCTTGATCGTGAATCTGGAGGGCATTCGCGGCTTCGTCCCGATCAGCCAGATTCTCAACCTCAAGCGGGAAGACAACGCCGATAGCGCCGAGACGCAGAACAAACTCCAGGCGATGGTCGGCAAGTCGCTCCAGCTCAAGATCATCGAGATCAACCGCAACCGCAATCGCCTGATCCTCTCCGAGCGGCTGGCCGTTCAGGAGTGGCGCGCGCGGCGGCGTGAGGAGCTGCTCAACGAGCTGGAAGTCGGCGAGATTCGCCAGGGCACGGTCAGCAACCTTGCTAACTTCGGCGCGTTTGTCGATCTGGGCGGCGCCGACGGTCTGGTACACATCAGCCAGCTTGCCTGGAGCCGGGTCAACCATCCCAGCGAGGTGCTGAAAGTTGGCCAGACGGTCGAGGTGCAGGTCCTCTCGGTGGATAAGGAGCGCAAGAAGATCGCGCTCTCGATCAAGCGCGCCGAGGTCGATCCCTGGACCACGGTGGAGCAGCGCTACGAGGTGGGTCAGACGGTGCAGGGCACGATCACCAAGATCGCGCCGTTCGGCGCCTTCGCGCGCATCGAAGACGGCGTCGAGGGGCTGATTCATCTTTCGGAGATGCCCACTGGCACACAGGACCCCAAGACCGCGTTGCAGGAGGGTCAGGAGGTCACAGTGCGCATCGTGCGTATCGAGCCGGACCGCCGCCGTCTTGGCCTCTCTATCCGCCAGTTGGGTGATGAGGCGACGACGCAGGCGGAAGGCGAGGCGACTTCTCCTGAGCCGCGCGCCGAAGCGGAGTCAGGCGCCGCAGAGGCAGCTCCACGCGCCGAGACATCCCCGGCAGAACCTGTCGCACGGCAACGACCGGCGCAGCCGGAGGCTCCGACGACCGCGATGGCCGAGGCGTTCCGCGCCTTCCAGCAGCAGCAGGCGACGCGCGACAACGGCGAGGTCGCTGATGCTGAGAATGCTGACGCCAGTGAGACCATCGACCAGGCGCCAACTGAGGCGAGCGACATCGCAGCCGCCGAGTCGGCGGGTGACGTCGAGCCAGCCGTCGTCGAGGAGGCGATGGAAGCTCCCGATGTGGACGTGACGGTTGCGCCAGAGGCTTCGCCATCAGGTGAAGCGGAGGTCGAGGCTGAAGCGGCCGCTCCGGAGACGGAAACGGCTGAGGCAACGCCGGAGGACAAAGCCGAGGAGGCGCCAGCCTCTGAAGGCTCAGAGAGCACGGACGAGTAACGTCGCCGCGCCATTCATCCGCGATTGGGCCGCGCTCACGCAACCAGCGTCGAGGCGGCCCTGTCGTTTCCCTGTTGCGCTTCGAGTTGATCTCCTAGCCATATGTACAGGGACAAATGGCCCTGGTCAGATCTCGACGCCGAGACCTAAAATCTGAGATACGCGGCGAGTAGAAGACGTAGTGATGATAAGCGTCGTGCGTTGACGGAATTTGCTGGAAGTTGCTGGAAGTTGATGGAGCGCCACGCCAACTGGCGCTCTCGTTCGTTAGTACTACATACCCCAGAGCCGCGCGACACGCGCTACTTCTTCCGTCCCTCTGAGGCCGGGATGGAATGGATGGAATGTCAGAGCAGATTGGGTCACTACGCAACAGGCATGGCCGTCAAGCGTAGAGAGTGAAATAGCGCGCTCGGCGCGAGCGGAAAGAGACGCCGCAAGAGTAGCTATAAGGAACAAATGTTCGTCGAATAGTTGGGCGCCCTTTGCGGGGTGGCGCGCCATGGCGTATCATAGATTCAGGCAGACCTAGCGCGGCAGGATAATCTTCTGTCGTGGAAGGGGGAAACAGATGAACGACAAGTTCGACAAATTCACTGAGCGCGCGCGCAAGGTCCTGAGCCTGGCGCAGGAGGAAGCGCAGCGCTTCAATCATAACTACATTGGGACCGAGCACCTCCTTCTCGGTCTGGTCCGCGAGGGCGACGGCGTCGCCGCCAAAGTGCTCAACAACCTCGGCGTCGAGCTGAACAAGGTACGCTCGGCGGTCGAGTTCATCATCGGACGTGGTGACCGAGTGGTGCTGGGTGAGATCGGCCTGACGCCGCGCGCCAAGAAGGTCATCGAGTTGGCGGTGGATGAGGCGCGCCGCCTGGGGCATCACTACATCGGCACCGAGCATCTGCTGCTGGGACTGGTGCGTGAGGGTGAGGGTATCGCCGCTGGTGTGCTGGAGTCGCTCGGCGTCAACCTCGAGAAGGTGCGCTCGCAGACCATCCAGGTCCTGCAGACGAGCGGCAGCGCCCATAGCGAGACGGGCCGCGAGAAGCACTCCAAGACGCCGACCATCGACCAGATGGGCATTGACCTGACGGCGCACGCCCGCCAGGGCAAGCTCGACCCAGTCATCGGGCGCGAGCAGGAGATCGAGCGCGTCATCCAGATTCTCTCGCGTCGCCAGAAGAACAATCCTGCGCTGATCGGCGAGCCAGGCGTCGGCAAGACGGCCATCGTCGAAGGGTTGGCGCAGAAGATCATCTCTGGCGAGGTGCCTGAGACATTGGCGGGCAAGCGGCTGCTGACGCTGGACGTCGGCTCGCTGGTCGCCGGGACGAAGTATCGCGGCGAGTTCGAGGAGCGGCTCAAGAAGATCATCGAGGAGATTCGCGCCAGCCAAGACTGCATCATCTTCATCGACGAGGTGCATACGCTGGTCGGCGCTGGAGCGGCTGAGGGCGCGGTGGACGCCGCGAACATCCTCAAGCCCGCGCTCTCGCGTGGCGAGTTGCAGTGCATCGGCGCCACCACCCTCGACGAGTACCGCAAGTACATCGAGAAGGACGCGGCGCTGCAGCGGCGCTTCCAGGAGGTTATCGTCCGCGAGTCCTCGGTGGAGGAGACGGTCGAGATCCTCAAGGGGCTGCGTGAGCGCTATGAGCAGCATCACCGGCTCACCATCACTGACAACGCTCTGCGCGCCGCCGCCGAGATGGGCAGCCGCTACATCACCGACCGTTTCATGCCGGATAAAGCAATTGACCTGATCGATGAGGCATCGAGCCGTGTGCGTATGCAGCGGTCGCTGGCCCCGCTGAACCTCAAGGAGGCGATGCGCGGGCTGGAGGCGGTGCTGCGCGAGAAGGACGAGGCCATCCAGAACCACCAGTACGAGCAGGCGCAGGCGCTGTTGGAGCGCGAGAAGAAGCTCCGCGAGCGCATCACCAAGCTCGAATCGGGCTGGCATAAGGATCAGTCGAGCGAGAAGCCGGTGGTCGGCGAGGAAGACATCGCCCAGATCGTCTCGATGTGGACGGGCATCCCGGTCATGCGCATTGCGCAGGAGGAGTCGGCCCGGCTGCTGGAGATGGAGGGCGCGCTGCATAAGCGTGTCATTGGCCAGGACGAGGCCATTGAAACGATCAGCCGCGCCGTTCGCCGCGCCCGCGCTGGCCTGAAAGACCCGCGTCGGCCCATCGGCTCCTTCATCTTCATGGGACCAACCGGCGTCGGTAAGACGGAGCTGGCAAAGGCGCTGGCCGAGTTCATGTTCGGCAGCGAGGATGCGCTCATCAAGATTGACATGTCGGAGTTCATGGAACGCCATTCGGCGGCGCGGCTCGTCGGAGCGCCTCCGGGATATGTCGGCTATGAGGAGGGCGGCCAGCTCACCGAGGCGGTGCGCCGCAAGTCCTACAGTGTGATCCTGCTCGACGAAATCGAGAAGGCGCACCCAGACGTCTTCAACATGCTGTTGCAGATTCTCGAAGACGGCAAGCTGACCGACGCCAAGGGCCGGACGGTGGACTTCCGCAACACCATCATCATCATGACGTCGAACGTCGGCGCGACGCTGCTCAACCGTGAGGCCGCCATCGGCTTCATGCAGACCAGGGACAAAGACAAGGCGGCGCAATCTGACTACGACCGCATGAAGGACAAGGTGCTCGGCGAGTTGAAGAACACCTTCAAGCCGGAGTTCCTCAATCGCATTGACGCCATCATCGTCTTCCACAGTCTGCGTCAGGAGCATGTGCGCCAGATCGTAGACCTGTTGCTGGCGCGGGTGCGCGTGCAGTTGACGGAGCAGCAGATCGAGCTAGTGGTGCCCGAAGACGCCAAGGACTTCCTGGTGACGAAGGGCTACGATCCGCAGTATGGCGCCCGGCCGCTACGCCGGACGATCCAGAACCTGATCGAAGATCCGCTGGCGGAGTTCTTGCTGCAGGGCAAGTTCCAGCCGGGCGATGTGGTTCACGCGATTGCGAAGGACGGCACCATCGTCCTGGAGCAGGGCGAGCATCCAGATGGCCTGAAGTTGCCGCCACCACCCGAGGCCGCGCTCTCAGCGGGCGGCTCGACGGGCGGGAGCGAGCCGGGAAGCGCTGAGCCGAACCGGTAGTCCCGACGGTCGCGAGGTAGGCGAGGGGACGTATCCACTGCAGGATGCGTCCCCTTCGCGTATCTGCGATTAGCTTCGAGACGGCGGGCAAGTCTGGCGGCTGAAGCCGAGGCTAAGGGCATTCTGGCGAATGCCGCAAAGGCCGCCTTCGCGGCCTCCAGAGAGCGGTTAGCGAGGAAGGTATCTCGAGCTTGCGCAGGCAGGCTTTGCGGTTGCGCATGCGCAACCCGTAGGCGCGGCTTGAGCCGCCAGCCGACTGCCATTCTGGCAGGAGCCGCAAAGAAATAACAATACGAACAAGCATCGCTCAGAGCCAGCCCTATCGGCGATGAGACAACCGACACGAAATGTTCATCACTTTCTCATAGAGCGGAAATACTATGCCAAAGGCGACCTCGAAGTTTACTTGCCAACAATGTGGCTATGAAAGCGTCAAATGGATGGGTCGGTGCCCGGACTGTGGCGAGTGGAACTCACTTGTCGAGACCGTCTCTCCCGCGCTTCGCGCCGACCGGCGTGGCGGCGGATTGCGCGCGGCGGTGGCGCCCGTGCCGCTGACCGAAGTCGAGGCGGTGGATGCGCAACGGATGGCCACCGGCTCGTCCGAATTCGACCGCGTGCTTGGCGGCGGCATCGTCCCCGGCACGCTCATGCTGGTCGGCGGTGATCCGGGAATTGGCAAGTCCACCGTTATGATCCAGATAGCTGGCTACCTGGCATTGCAGACCGGAACTGTCCTCTACGTCTCCGCCGAGGAGTCGAACCAGCAGATTCGCCTGCGCGCGGATCGGCTGGGCATCGCCACGCCGCGCCTGCTGCTGCTGGCCGAGACGGATATTGACGCGATTGTCGAGACGGCCGAGCAGTTGCGCCCGGCGCTGATCGTGGTAGACTCGATTCAGACAGTGGCGTCGGCGCAGTTGCCCTCCGCGCCCGGCAGTATCAGCCAGGTGCGCGAGTGTACCTTGCGGCTGATGCAGCTTGCCAAGCGTACGGGAATCTCCGTCTGCATCATCGGCCACGTGACCAAAGAGGGCACCGTTGCCGGGCCGCGTACTCTAGAGCATATGGTGGACGCAGTGCTCTATCTGGAGGGAGAGCGCTTCCACGCCTATCGGCTGCTGCGCGGCGTCAAGAACCGCTTCGGCGCGACCAACGAGGTGGGCGTCTTCGAGATGCGCGGCGAGGGCATGGTGGATGTCCTCAACCCGTCCGGGCTGTTTCTCACCGAGCATCGCGGTCAGGCGAGCGGTTCGGCGGTGGTCGTGAGCATGGAGGGGACGCGCCCGATGCTGGTCGAGGTGCAGGCGCTGGCGACGACGACGACATTTGGCACGCCGCGCTGCACCACCACGGGCGTTGACCACAACCGCGTGCTGATGCTGCTGGCCGTGCTGACCAAGCGCGTCGGGCTGGCGCTCGGCACGCAGGATATCTATGTCAACGTGGCGGGCGGCTTCGCGCTGGATGAGCCAGCGGTTG
>DATAOM010000429.1:0-2809 GCA_036265775.1 Ktedonobacterales bacterium
GTGGCAGCGGTGATCCCTCGCCGAGCACCGCCTATGGTGTCGTTTGCGGCATGCGCGCACTGGTCGAGGAAGGTTTGGGGCGCTCGTCGCTCGAGGGCGTGCGCGTGGCTGTGCAGGGTCTTGGTCACGTGGGCATGAGCCTGACGGAGCAACTCCTGCGCGACCACGGCGCAACGGTGATCGCCGCCGATGTCCGACCAGCAATCGTCGAGGAGGCGCGGAAGCGGTTCGCGGGTGAGTCGCGCTTCAGCCTGGTTCCCGCCGACGAGATTCACATGCAGGAGTGCGACGTGTTCTCGCCATGCGCCTTCGGGGCGGGAATCAACCCGGTCACCATCCCACAACTGCGTTGCCGCATTGTCGCCGGAGCCGCCAACAACCAACTCGCCGACGAGGATCGCGACGCCGCGCTGCTCCGTGAGCGCGGCATCCTCTACGCGGTGGACTACGTCATCAACGCGGGCGGGCTGATCCACGTCATGAGCGAGCTAGAGGCGCGCGATGGCTGGTCGGAGGCGGACGCCGCGCGCGTGAAGGACCAGACCTCCAACATCTACAACACGCTCAAGCGGCTACTGACAATTGCCCGCGAGGATGGCGTCTCACCGCACGCGGCGGCGCGGCAGATGGCCGACGAGCGGATACAGGCGGCTCGCGCTGGTGTGATGAAGTCGGCAAGAACCAAAAGGAAAGCGTCGAGGAACAGCAAGGCATCTGCGAAATAGCCATTGTGGCGCCATGTATTGATGCGCCAGTCGCTGGCGTCAGGGATCAAGAGAAGGAGACGAACGTGGACAAGCAGACAGGAACGGATCGAGTCAAACGCAACTTCCCGGAGATGCTCAAGGGCGGCGTGATCATGGACGTGGTCAACGCCGAGCAGGCCAAGATCGCCGAGGACGCTGGCGCGTCGGCGGTGATGGCGCTGGAGCGCGTCCCGGCTGACATCCGCGCGCAGGGTGGCGTCGCGCGCATGAGCGACCCAGAGTTGGTCATTCAGATCAAGGAAGCCGTCACGATTCCGGTGATGGCGAAGTGTCGCATCGGCCATTTCGTCGAGGCCGAGATTTTGCAGTCGCTCGGCATCGACTGCATCGACGAGTCCGAGGTGCTGACACCCGCCGACGAGGCTTATCACGTCAACAAGCACAGTTTCTCCATCCCCTTCGTCTGTGGCGCGCGCGATCTGGGCGAGGCGCTGCGCCGCATTGGCGAGGGCGCAGCGATGATCCGCAGCAAGGGCGAGGCCGGCACTGGCAACATCGTCGAGGCGGTGCGCCACCTGCGCTCGATCACCGACGGCATCCGCAAGCTGACGATCCTGCCCGAAGAGGAGTTGATGACCGAGGCGAAGAACCTCGGCGCGCCGTATGAGCTGGTGCGCGAGGTCCGCGAACTGGGGCGGCTGCCGGTCGTGCTCTTCTGCGCGGGCGGCGTGGCGACGCCAGCGGACGCCGCGCTGGTGATGCGGCTTGGCTGCGATGGCGTCTTCGTCGGCTCCGGCATCTTCAAGTCGGATGATCCGGCGCGCATGGCCAAGGCCATCGTCAAGGCGACGACGCACTTCGAGGACCCGGCCATCCTGGCCGAGGTCTCACGTGGTCTGGGCGCAGCGATGCGCGGCGTCGAGGTCAGCGCGATTCCAGAGCGTGAACTGATGGCGGCGCGCGGCTGGTAGAGCCATTAAAATCCAGGAAAACAGGGGCGTCGCGCCGGCTGAGGTTGGCATACTGCCAAGAGGTATTGCGCTTGCGCCGACGCCCTCGGCTATATGCTACAATTGTCTCAACATCATCGGGTGGGGGAGGAACCCATGTTCCATCCGATGGAGGGTGAAGCAAGCGAGTGAGCAATCTGAACGAGACCTTGATGATCGGTGTCCTCGCCCTACAAGGCGACTTTCGTGAGCACATCCGCGCCATCGAGCGGCTGGGCGCGTCGGCTCGCCCCATCAGACTGCCAAAGGATCTGGCGGATCTGGACGGCGTAATTCTCCCCGGCGGTGAGAGCACCGCGATCGGCAAGCTGATGGTCGCCTATGGGCTGGTCGAGCCGTTGCGCGAGCGCATCGCCGCAGGCATGGCGACCTGGGGTACCTGCGCGGGGCTGATCTTGCTGGCGAAGGAGACCGATAACGCGCTGCTCGGCCAGCCGCTACTCGCCACGATGGATATTCGGGTGCGGCGCAACGCCTTTGGCACGCAACGCGAGAGCTTCGAGACCGAGCTGACGATTCCCGCGCTCGGCGCGCGGCCCGTGCATGCGGTCTTCATCCGCGCGCCGCTGATCGAGTCGGTCGGCGCGGGCGTCGACATTCTTGGGCGGCTGGAGCAGGCGCCGGGCGACGGTGGAGCGAACATCGTCGCGGCGCGACAGGGGTATTTGCTGGGAACAGCGTTCCATCCGGAGGTGACGGACGATCTTCGTTTTCACTCCTATTTCCTCAATATGGCGCGCGAGAGCCGGAAAAGCGGCAGGCTGGAAAGCAGGCTGACATCCGTCTAGCGCGCCATCGAGGTTATCCGTGGCCCTGCGCCAAACGTATACCTTATGGGTGGTACAGGAGGCGTCAAAGGGTCACACGAGAGGGCTGCATCGCTGCATGATACGGCCAGTGTTGAATGTCGATCTACCGGGCATTGTCCATGCGCTCGATACACGGGCGCGCGCCCGAGCGGGCGCCTTTGCCAACTTCGTCGTCGCTCCGGATATCGAAGAAGCCCGGAGCGGCCTCGCCGCCCTCCTCAGCGCCCTGCTCCCCATCACCCCCAGCGCGCACACATGGATCTGCGAGGACCACTGGCGACTG
>DATAOM010000430.1:0-6609 GCA_036265775.1 Ktedonobacterales bacterium
TGTTTCACGAGTTGGTCCACGATGCGACGACTGGCGACATGCAGCTAATCGCTCATTTGTCGCGCTCGCTTGTCGGCCGGGATGTCGAGCGGTCGGGAGGCGAAGATACCGTTGGATAGCTTGGCCTGCAGATGGGCGCGGCGCTTGTTGTACCATTGGTTGATCGCTTTCAGCGGACGGCCGTTGACCAGAAACGGCGCGATGCCGGACTGGTTGAAAGTTACCGCCGCGAGATTGTTCAACCCAATGTCCACTGCCGCCACCCGCGATGGGTCCACCTCGGCGGGTGTCACGGGGCGCTCATAGATCACCTCCACGGTGTAATGCGAGGCATGCGGTACGATCCGCACTTGGTCGATGGCTGTCTGCCGGGTCTCGACACGAATATCCAGTCCCGAGGGGACGACGAACCCGCGATGCTTGGGCGCGCGGCTGATGGCCTGCTCGGTGTAGGTCAGCAAGTTGCGCCCGCACTTGTCAAGGTATTTCGGCAGTTTGGGACGGCCCAGGAAGTGGGACGGATTGATCTCCCACGCGGCGCACGCGGCGAAATAGCTTTTCCAAGCCAGCGCCACCTGGCGCAGTACCCACTGCGCCACCTTGGCGGGCAGCGCTCGGAACTCTGCGCTCGTTTTCATGTCGCGCGCCAACTCTTCGTAGGTGATGATACGCCGCTGGTGGATGAAGGCTTGTCGGGTTTGGTAGAGCGCGGCGTTGTAGAGGTTCTTGGAGGCGAAGGCCGCAGCGTCAATCGAGGCGAAGCGCGAATCGTGACGGTCGATACGATGTTGCTCAACGAGTCGCATTCTCAGCTATCTCCTGCTTCTGCGCGTCCGTCGCTAGCGCAATGCCTTCTTGTAGCGCACAGGAGAAGCAGGCACAGTATCCGTTCGCTTCCCGGCTGATCGTGACCGTCTTGGGCATGCGCTCCATCGGGCGAGGCCAGCGCACCACGATACGACCGATCTTGGGCGGGACCAGGATGCTGTTGCCAGTGTGGCCCAGTTGCCAAACTGCTTGTACGTGATGCTGGTATATCTGGAGGCGGCCCTACAACGCGGAATGCCCAGCGTCTCCCCATTCTTGACGTGGAGGAAGAACGCCTGATAGGCCTTGTCGAGCCGAGTCAGCACGTCCTGCAAGACCTGAGAGTGAATGTTGCCGTATTCGGGCCGCGCCTCTTTGATGTCAGGCAATTGGGCGCTTTGCATCGCCACGGTCACGCTCATGCCGCTCTTCTGCCACGCGCAGCGGCGCTCCACAAGAGCAGAGTTGTAGAGTTCCCAGCAGCGGCGCAAGACAAAGTCCAGCGCCCGCTGCTGTTGAGGAGTAAGGTTGAGTGTATAAGTGAAGGTCTTCCAGACGGTCTGCTCCTTCATAGGGCTCTATTCTGCCTGATCGGCGCGAAAACGGCAACCCACGGGCCATTCATCCCCCACTAAAGCAGGGGGCTCTTTGGCCCACTTGTTGTAATTCGGCCTGACTTGGACCGCGAAAAAGTGGCTATGGCGCGAAATTGAACGTCATGTGGCGCCCGACGAGGTTGCCAGCTCCGTCGCAGAGTTCGACTTCGAGCGGTGCCTGGATCACATTGTCGCTCAGGAAGAGGACCTCGCCATGCTCGACGGTATCCTCCAACTCGACCCCGTTCGCCGAGCGCAAAAGAACGCGCGCGACGGCTCCGTTGTCCTCTTCGATTGCGCCACCTGTGTAGAACTGGCGTGGCCACCCGCCACCGCCAAGGTTCACCCACGGATGCCCACGCTTCGGCGCTCTCTCTGGTGGTTCCTCTGCCGAGCCGCCAGCGCCGCCCATCACCAGCCATGCGCCATCATGTCCCTGCGCGAGTGAGAGCGTATAGCGCATGCGCATACCGGCGCGCGTCGTGTAACGGACATTGTAGGCGGCGCGTTTGGGCAGATGGCGCTCCTTGGCAAACACGACCGACTCTGGCAGCGCGTCGAGCCCACCGCCGCCAGTACTCGCTACCCAGCCATCAGGGCCTTTCGTCTGGGCGGTCACGAACGCTGGCGCTGTGAGAAACGCCAGAACTACCTCGCGCAGGTCATCGTTGCTCATCACGCGTCTCCTTCCCGGTGGCCGAACTCT
This sequence comes from Ktedonobacterales bacterium, assembly GCA_036265775.1. Lineage (GTDB taxonomy): Bacteria > Chloroflexota > Ktedonobacteria > Ktedonobacterales > JADMIN01 > DASWAC01. Next base: position 2,110 of record DATAOM010000430.1, read on the forward strand.
TGCATGAGCGCGTCTGATGCGGCGGGCTACGCCTCATTATCGCATGCCGCTACGATTCATCAGGCCCTACTCGCCGAGCCAGACCTTACCGTACGTATTCCAGGAGTCGTCGCTGGTGAGCGCGAAACGGTAGATGGCGACGCCGGCGAATGGGCTGGATTCCGTCTCGCTGTTGAGTCCGGCGGCGATCCCCGCCAGCCCCGACGCCATGTTCTCGGCGGAATCGTGATACCAGCGGTCGTTGCCGGGATACGTCGGGATGCCCATGAGGATCTGTGGTGGGCTGGCGACGCTGCGCACGGCGGCGAGGATATTCTGCGTCTGCTGCTTGACCATCAGCGCGTAGGCGGGCGCGGTCGGCATCGCGGTGTTATAGGTCATCACCGCGATCTGGTCCACGAACGCCGCGACACGCGAATAGTAGTACGAAGTCCACCAGGCGTCGGCGCGCCCTGCCTGATGTACCCAGCCGGCGATGGTGGCGTTGGGCGCCCACTTCTGCCCGGCGATGGAGATCATTGCGCTGGCAGGCAAGGCCTTGCGCGTCTCGTCCAGCAGGTCCAGGAAGCGCGCGTCGTTGTTGACGATTGGCTCGATGTCGTAGTGAACCCCGTTGAAGCCATCCACCTTGACGAAGCGCGCCGCCGTCAGCGCGATGTGCGTGCGCACCGAAGAGTTATCAAGTTGGACGACATCCTCCGGCGCGTTGCCACTCGCCGCCTCGTTCTGTCCAATCCACGCCAATACACGCAGGTCGGGCAGACGTTCATGCATAGCGGCAGCGAAGCGCTGCGCGTAAGGCGCGCGGTCGTCGGGAATAGTTCCGTTGCTGTCCAGCGGGCCGACGTGCGCATAGATGAACGTGATCTGACGCGCCTTCAACTCGGCGGCGAGCCGGTCGTACTCGGCGCTGGTGTGCGGGCTGCCGGACCAGGTATGTTCGAGCCAGACCGCGTTCAAGCCGTTATTGAAGTGCGCCGCCGGATAATCGGTCGTCGTGCGGCTCCACGACCAGATGAGCGCCCCCGCGCCAAGCGAAACGATGACCACGATCACCAGCAGGACAAGCCCTATACCACGCAGCACACGCGCCCCACGGCTGCGCGCGCGTTTCGCCGGTCTCATCTTCGGCGTAGCGGGAGGACGCGCACCGAGTGGCGACTTCGACGCCACGGGCCAGATGAGCGGCGTCGTGCGCTTCCCTCCGGCTGATGTGGCCATACCGTCCTCCGTGACTACTCGCCTGGTCGCTTACTGCCGTTCAATGCGCTCGGTCTGCTCGCGCTCGTCCAGCGCCTGATTCACCAGGGCGTCGGCGCGGGAGTTCTGCGCGCGCGGCACGTGCGCGAAGGTGATGGCTGGCAGAGACTTTGTGAGCATGACGGCCTGTTCATATAGCTCGCGCAGCCCCTCGTCGCGCACTTTATATTCACCGCGCATCTGGCGCACGATCAACTCACTATCCATCAGGACACGTACGCTGGAGGGCGAGTAACGTTGAATCGCGGTCAGCCCCAATAGCAGCGCACGATACTCGGCCTGGTTATTGGTCATGACGCCAAGGTAGCGCTTGCCCTGCGCCAAAACGCTGCCATCCGCGCGCTCAATAACGATTCCTGCGGCGGCGTGACCTGGATTGCCGCGCGAGCCACCATCGGTGCGCAGTGTCAGCGCCTGCCCAGCCGTCTCCTCGCTCGCCACTCAGCAACCCTCCTGAAAGCGCGCCGCATCCGGCAGTCACGCAACCTCAACCGCATGATACCATGCAGAAGGGGAGCGGCCCGTGCGCGCCGTCACTTTTCATAGACACACAGCGGCGCTGAAATATGACAGGCGTACTCCCGAAGCGCTCATCATCAGACTTCGATATACGAACGGAACGAACGCCATGCCCATCACGATCACCCGCATTGATGATCCACACGAGTTTCTGGCGCGCGCCGGGAGCTTCCTGGAGGCGCACGAGGCCGCGAACAGCCTCCCCTTCGGCATCAGCGATACGCTCATCCGCTCGCCAGAGATTTTCCCCACACATTACTTTGCGCTCGTCCAGGAAGACGAGCATATTCTGCTCGCCTCGCTGATGACGCCGCCCTACAACCTCATCATCTCCTACATCCCCGACACTGAGGCGCTGGGCGAGAAGCTGGAACAGGCGCTCGACCTGCTTGCGCGTGATGTCCAGACGTCTTATTCTGCATTGCCTGGCGTGATGGGACAGACCGGCGTGGCGGAGCGGTTCGCACGCCGCTGGCAGGCGCTCTCCGGCCAATCTTATAACCTGCTCTTTCACGAGCGCGCGTTCAAACTGAGCTCCGTGCGCCCGATGGCCCCGCCCCCCGGCGCGCTCGTGCGCGCAACGGCGGCGGATCGTGACCTGCTCGTGCGCTGGACGCTTGACTTTGGCGAAGAAGCGCTGGGAGATAGCAATCTCGCGGAGGCCGAGCGCACGGTGGACGCGCGATTGGGCGACGGCGATCCGCAGGCGCGCGGGCTCTATCTCTGGGTGGATGGCGCGCCAGTCTCGATGGCGGGCTACACCGGGCCGACACCGCATGGCATTCGCGTGGGGCCGGTCTATACGCCGCCGGAGCTGCGCGGCAGGGGCTACGCCAGCGCGCTCGTCGCGCGGATGAGCCAGGCGCTGCTGGATGGCGGGCGCTCGTTCTGCTTCCTCTTCACCAACCTTGCCAATCCCACCGCGAATCACATCTACGAAGAGATCGGCTACGAGGCGGTCGTCGATATGGATGTGTACACATTTACCAGTCAGCGGTGAGGGGCTTGACAATTTTTGCGCGTCCAGGTATTCTTTGCTCGATCAAATTTTTTTGATAGGTCAAGAAACCTGGATAGTGAGCGATGGACGAGATTCCCGCCATCTATGAGGCCGAGTCGCTGGAGCAGGTGCGCGCGCTGGCCGATGAACTGCGCGTGCGCATCTTCAGCCTGCTTGCGCAGGAACCAATGACGGTCACGCAGGTAGGCAAGGCGCTCGATACCGCGCCGGCCAAGATTCATTACCATGTGCGTGAGCTAGAGCGCGTCAGCCTGGTGCGCCAGGTCTTCACGCGTGAGAAAAGCGGCATCCTGGAAAAGTATTATCGGGCCGTCGCGAGAGATCTCTCGGTTCCGCGCTCGCTGGTCACGAGCGCCCCGCGCGATGAACTGCTCGCCGCGGCGAACGAATTCGCCCAGAGCGCCGTCTCAGGTTACATCCGAGCGCTGGGACGCCTCATGCCACTTCCCGATGAGGAGTTCCAGCGCTATCCCTTTAGCATCTCCAACGCGACGCTCTGGCTGTCGAGGGATGATCTGGACCAGTTCGCCGCCGAGCTGAAGGTGTTGTTGGAAAAATACGAGACGCGTCGCGGCGTCGAGGGCGAGCAGGAGACGACCTTTTTCACGATGCTCTATCCAGCCCAGCTCGCGGCCGAGCCTGAATCGACGCCGTCTCGCGCTGAAGCGCAGGCGAGTGAACAACCTGCCGATCAACCTCCACCCACGCGGGAGCCGGCGATGCATCGCGTCAGGGTGGTGGGAGCGGTCGCCTATTCACAGAAAGATCTCGAACGTGCGGCGGCGCGTGGCGACCGGCTCGACATCTCCGTGCTTGGCGCCTGCTCGTTCGCCAGCGATATCCCCGCCGACCTGGTAGATCGCACTGTCGCGCGCTTCCGCTGCCTTGGCACGTTGAGCGCGTCGCCCGCCGTGCGCGAGGTCTTGAAGACGAAGGAGGCCCGATGAATTGACTTTCTCATCAGAAGAAAAGGAGAGCGCGGAAGCCGCTGCAACGACCCCGCGCCCGACCCCGCAGCCTGTATCGTGTCTCACGCGCTAGCAAACTGAGGAGTCACCTTGACCACTCTCTATGGCTGAAACCAAGGGATTCTTGGGCTGACGACCGCCACACGAGCAAGCTCGCCTGGTCTTACACCGTCATGTCGTGGCCCGAAGCCACCTCCACAAGCGTAAATTTCCGCCGGCCCTGCGGTATGCCCGCAGTATAGCACAGATAAGGAGGGGCGGCGCTCTCTCCCCATGCCTGAAGGCGGGGTGCTCTGCGCCGCAAAGTAGATGAATTCTACCACAGCGACCCCGACCGCGAGAAAACCTGGGCTGTTCATCAATCGCAACTTCGGATTGCTCTGGCTCGGCCAGACGATCTCGATCATGGGCGATTTCGCCTTCAGCATCACCCTCGTCGTCTGGATCTATACCGCGCTGGCGAAGGATCAGCCCTGGGCGCCGCTCGCCGTGACGGGTGTGCTGGTCGCTACCACCGTGCCGATGGTGCTCGTTGGGCCGCTGGCGGGCGTCTTCGTGGATCGCGCCGACAAGCGTGGCCTGATGATGGTCATGAGTGTCATCCAGGCGCTTGCTGCGCTTGGGTTGATCGCGCTGACTGGTGTCTTCCCAATCCCCTTCCTCGACGGCGCGCTGCCGCTTGAATGGAAGCTGGGCGCGGTATATGGCGTGGTCTTCCTGATCAACGTCTGC
>DATAOM010000431.1:0-6824 GCA_036265775.1 Ktedonobacterales bacterium
CTGGCCCGGGCGGGAGAAACACGGGTTACCGTCGATACCGTGGACCGGTTCCAGGGTGCGGAGCGGCGCGTGATCCTGCTCTCGTTTGGCGGGACGCCAGCGGCGGGAACACGTCGCGGTGGGCACGACTTCCTCGCCGACGCGCGGCGGCTCAATGTGGCGCTGACGCGGGCGCAGCGCAAGCTGATCCTGGTAGGAAATCGCACACGATTGGAGGGCGCGCCGCTCCTGCGTGACCTGATTCGCCACTGCGAGGGATTGTATGGCGGGCGTGGCGGCGTCTTCACCACGGCTGTGCGAGGAGAGCGGGGAGTGGCCTCAGGCGGACATGCCGTCCACGATATGCCGCACCTCAGCCGCGATCACGAGTGAGGCGATCTCGCGCCGCGCGGTCTCCACCGCCTCCGGCTGGCTCAGGTCGAGGAGGGAAAGCAGGGCCAATGCGCCAGCGAGCGCGCCGCTCTGCCAGAGGAACTGCTCATAAGCGCGGTCGTCCAGCGCGAGGGTCGAGTAGATCGGCGCGACAAAAAGCGCCGCGACCTGTGGCCTCTGTGACGCGGATTCTTCTATCGGCTGCCGCCCACCGGGCCGCGCCACCGTCCACGCCGCTTTCGTCTCATCGTCGGCGTTCAGCGCGCGACGGAAAACCAGCGTATATTCGGACACGCCGAACGCCATTGGACTATCCCCACCTTCCGCGCATCTGCCCGCTCTCGCGTGATGCGCTCCCCGTCGTCCCTCAAAACCGTCCTGACACCGCCGCGCGTGTTTCATCAAGAGAGACGAGGGCGCGGAGGGCCAGTAACGTTGGGCCGAGACGGTACTATTTCTGCACAAGCGCAGCTATGGGGCCGTTCTCACAGAAGGCATCCGCGCTGGTCGTCCGGCTGAGCTAGCAGGACTATTTGGCGCGTTGGCGCTTCCAATCAGCGCCCGCTGTGTCAGAATAGCGGTATATCAAGCGCTCATTTTGCCGCGTGACCGAGGGAGCTACCATGGCGCGCCAGCCAACATCCACACATCGCGCGCTCGCGCAGGTGACACGCATGGCTGATGTCCATGTGGAGAAGACCGCGCAGCCAGAATCTCTCGCGCCAGCGCAACCCGTGACGGCGGCGGATGTGGTCGTCATCGAGCGGCTCATCCTGCATTCACTCAACAACGCCACCGGCAAGATCTTGCTGGTCAACGAGATCGCGGAACTGGATGAGCGCAGCGACGCCTATTTCGCCGACCAGATCGCCTCGGCGATGCGGCGGGCCGACTGGCAGGCGCGCTTCGCGCCGGACGATGATGAGATTCCGCAGTTGTGCCGCCGTTTGCTCGCGGACGCCAATGACTTCGTCGTAGCCTCGCAGTTCCTCGCCAATAAGCTCTTCGAGCAGATGAGCAAACGCGCGCAGCAGATCACGCCAGGCGATTTTGTCGTCGCCGTATTTCGTTTCGCCGGCGCGTCAGAGCGGCAGATCGCCCTGCTCAAGCTCGACCCCGACGACCAGCGGCTGATCCGTGAATATCGTATCGTCGGCGAGCGGCTGACCGTGCGCATCAGCGTCGCGCAGAACCTGCTGCCGGAGAGCAAACGGCTACAAAAGTGCGCGTTGCTACGACCTGCGGCGGGAGATACTGACTTCGAGGTGACGCTGCTCGATACGCAGGCGGGGCCACGCTCGGACGGTGTCGCGGCGTTCTTTTATCGCGGCTTCCTGCACGCCACGCTTGCGCCCTCGGCCCGGCGGCGCACGCGGCTCTTCCTGAGTTGCACGGAGACGTGGCTGGCCCAGCGCGCGGCGAGCTTTACGCCAGCGCAGATATTGGCCTTCTATCGGGCGCGACGCGAGGCGTTACGCGGCGAGGCAATGAGCCTGCCCGCCTTCGCGGAGGCGGCGCTGGCCAGCGAAGGGGATTTGCAGCGTGATCTCGTCGCCATGCTCTCCAGCAGGCTCTTTGAAGGCGACGAACGCGCAGACACCTTTGAGGTTGATCGCGCGGCGGCGGAGACGGTCACGCGCATGGTGACGCTCGAATTGGATGGCGGTTTGCAGATTCGCGTGGATGCGGCGCGCTTCGACGAGCTGGCGCACGTGGATGGCGTGCGCACAGCGGAGGGCAAGATACGGGTCGTCGTCGAATCGCTGACGCTGCGAGAGGTGGCGAGCGGATGAGCGATTCCATACGCGGTCGCCGGCCACGCACGCCTGCCCGGCCAGATGTCGCATCTCCTGCAGCCGAACACGTTGCGAGCGCATCAGTTCCCGCGCCGCTCGATTTGCTGCGGCGGATGGGCGAGGCAGTCGCGCAGATGCAAGTTGTCTTGCGGGCTGAGCCAGATGCGTCGGGTCAGGTGGCTGAGAGCGCCGACCTGCTCGTGCTGGGCGCGCGCCCAGTCGTCAGCGCGTTCGTCGAGAACGTGGAACACGAACAGACCGCGCTGCTGGGATGGTTCCAGCTTTTTCAGGATGATCTAGACCTCGACCTGCGACTCGACGGGCTGGACCCCGACGCCGAGCCGCTCAACGTCAGCCTCCGCGCAGATGGACAGGCGGAGACGCGGCTACGCGAGTTCCTGCGGCGGGCGAAGGTGGTGGCCGCGACGCAGGGTGATGACATCGTTGTCGATGTGCGGCTGACGGCGCGCAAGACCCATGCGCAGGCGGCGGCGCGCGAACTGCTGGCGACGCGTCCAGAGTACGCGGGGACGGCGGAGGCGCTAGCGCATACCCAGGTGGCTGTCTACTATCAGACGGCGGCCTGGAACGCGACAATTGCGCTGCGCTCGCTTGCGGCCTGGGAGCGCGAGGGCTGGTTCCGGTCGGGTGGGCGCGTTCTCGTGGTCGTCTGTGATGCTTCGGGGTATCTCGCTGGTATCGCGCTCGATGTGATTGGCGCGCAGGCGGAGGGAGCGCCGGACTGGCTTGTGTTCTCACGCGCGGCGTGGCGGGAGTTCCAGGCGCGCGAGCAGCGGATACGACAGTTGCGCGCCGAGGAGTCGAGCTGGCCGGACGCGCCCGACGCTATCACTTTCGATACGCTGCGAGCGCAGGAGCGCAGGCCGGGACTTGATGAGACGACGCGACGGTTCGCAGCGCTTCGCGAGGCGTTGGCGGCGGCGTATCTGGCTAGCGCGGTCGCCATAGATCCAGAAGGACAGCTCAACCTGCGCTTCGCTGGGGCGCGTCCGGCGACCTGCGCGCTGGAGACGGGGCCAGTGGCGGGGGAAATCGCACACAGCGAAGATCTGGCGCGGCTGGCAGGCTGGGCGTACCATAGTGGCGCATCCGAGGCGCTGATCATCGCGCGCGAGTGCCTGGCGCGTGAACTCAGACCTGGCGCGGCTCACTCTCTGGCGGATGTCGCGCAGGCGGCGGGTCCGGCGCTGGAGGCGGCGAAGGCCAACCTCACGCTCTACGTGCGTCGCAATATCGACCAATACTTCCGGCTGCGGGAGACGGCGCAGGAGGCGGTCGCGGCCTATAGCGACAGTGTCCGCAAGGCGGTGAGCGACCTTACCGGGACGATTGTAGACGACGCCTATCGTATCGTCGGGGTTCTGGCCGCCGCTGTGATCGCGGGCATCGTGCAGCCCGATCTGACGTTATTCGCGTTGCGGGTGGCTACGGCGCTCTTCGTCCTCTATATCGCCTTCGTGCTTGGCGTGGTGTTGCGCGCGCGCTGGGAGCGATTCACATTGGAGAAGCAGGCGCTACGTGAGCGACTCGATGGCATGCCAGAACTCACCGAGAGCGAACGCGCGCAGATCCAGCGGCCATCTGTCGAATCAGACGCCTATTTCGTGCGCTACTATCGCTGGTCGTTCTGGATCTATCTCACACTCGGCGTGCTTGCGGCGCTGGCGTTTCTGCTGCTCTGGACGCCACTGGCCGGCGCGCTGCCCCACAAGTGAGATAGATGTGAGCGCCTTGCCAGGTGGTCACTGGCGTGCCTACAATGCGGTGGCGCGTCGCGGCGCCACATTATCCGGCCCTGTAGCTCAACGGATAGAGCATCGGTCTTCTAAACCGGTCATCCGGGTTCGATTCCCGGCGGGGCCGCCCCCTTAAAATCAGCATTTGTGGCATGTGTGGTTCCTGCCATGCAAGCGGTTGACACCAATTTTGACACCAACCGCAGCCCTTCGCAATGAGCAAGGCTCCAGCTGATCAAAACGGTTGGAGCCTTGCTGTCTCTGACTACTGCCCTAACAGACGGTCGAGCGCGTCACTCGCATCGCGCTGCATGTTCGGCAACACATGAGAATACAGATCGAGGGTGATGCTGACCGAAGCATGGCCAAGCATTTCGGAGACCACTTTGGGATGGACTCCCTGGAGGAATAGCAGCGTGGCCGCGGTATGGCGCAGATCATGAAAGCGAATCGGTGGCAGGCCAGCCGCCTGTAAGAGCGGCTTGAAGCTTCTAAAATGCAGATTGGACTTATGGAGCGGTCCTCCAGCGGTGTTGGTGAAGATGAGCCCTAGATCCTTCCACCCCGCTCCAGCGAGTAAGCGCTCCTCGGCCTGTCGTGCACGATGTCTTCGTAGCGCTTCCACTGCGCCACGGGTCAAGGTCACGTGACGGCGACTGCGCTTGGTCTTGGGCTGGAAGAAGTTGTACCCCTCGTCCGTGTGTTGCAAGGTGGCGCGCACCTGGAGGCTCCCTCGGTCGAGATCGACATCGCGCCACTTCACCGCGAGCAGCTCACCCAGTCGCATTCCTGAGGTGATCGCAAGCACGTACAGCGCCTCCAGCCGGTCGGTAGATGCTGCTTGTAGGAAGATACGGGCTTGTTCTGGCGTGAGCACCTGCATCTCTGGTGGGCTCACATGTGGCGCATCAACCAGTTCGGTCACATTGCGCTGGACGAGACCAAGCCGAAGCGCAGCGCCTAGCGCCCGATGCAGGACGGCATGCAGGTGAGCTACAGTCGTTGGTGAAAGCCCAGCGGAAAGTTTCTGCGCGTACAGTTGCTGCACCTGCTGCGGTGTCAAGCGCGAGAGGATCACCTTTCCTAGCAGGGGCGCAAGATGAAGTTTGACGTACTCCTCGTACCGTTGCCACGTCCGTGGGCGAATGATCGGCCGCATTGTTTCAAGCCAATTGCCCAAATAGGTGGCGACAGTCTGCTTTTCACCCGCAATCAGCAGACCCTTGTCACGATCGCGTAGCGCGCTTGCAAGCTGCTGCGCCGCGTCTTGCCGGGTCTTCGCGTACAGCGTCTTGCGCGTTCCATCTCCCAGGGTGAGACGCGCCATCCAGCGGCCGTCTGAGCGTCTGACGATGCTGCCCTCGTTGTTTCCGCGCTTGCCTGACATGCGCTAGCTCGCCTTCTCTAGTTCTCCCAATCGGGAGACATATGCCTCGAGTGACTGCAAGGTAAAGCGGCGCGCATGCCCGAGCTTGACACTCTGGATCTCGCCAGTCGCCGCGAGCTGATAAAGGAAGGTGCGTCCAACGCTCAACGCGGCACAGGCCTCGGCAGCAGTCAGCAACAACTTGACGGGATATCTATCTATGTGGGTGGGAAGGTCCATAAACGCTCCTCCTATGCATCTCGCACGGACTAGGCAGCAGTTTGGGCAGGTTGCAGACCGAGCCTCGCTGCTTTCTCCATCCGTAGCTGCTCAAAGTTCACGCCTTTCTCCTCGAGATACTTCTCGAGCCAATCCCAAAACCAGATGAGGAAATGTGTTCCATCATCGCCGGACGGAAGCAGCTGGGTGAGGAATGCGGCGGCGCTGGTGGAGCAGCCAGCGATCATCTGGCAGAGCAATGTGAGATCTCCTGCTCGCCGACGCTCTCGGACGGCTGGTGTGCCGTCGCAGAAGAAGCTGGCCTTTTGCACGAGCTGCCAGAGAGCGGAGACGGGCCAACGCGCACGGTTGGGATCGCCATTGGGGACTGTGTGGCGGAGCCATTGTTTGGTGGAGTACGCCCAGAGGCTGGGAACCAGATCGAGAAAGGCGTACGCCTCCTCGATCTTCATCTCCCGCAGGCACTCGCGCTTGTAGCGAAACTCCACCCGCGTGACGCGTGCTTCACCATCCCACCCATTAGAGTGCCACACCTCCTGCATCCAGTCCTTGCGCGAGAGAGTGATCTCTGCAGTCTTGTCGTAGATGCAGCAGGCGTGAGGCGCTCCTTTGCTGAAGTCGAGGGTCGCCAGCCGTCTGCCCGCGAACTGCACACGCACGTCACTGGGCGCAATGAACGGTCCAGTTGCTTCCAAGCTGACGTCCAGTTCCTCATCAGCGGCATCGGAGCCTAGCCGCAGTCCTTTGCTGCGGCTGCGAGTGATAAAGGCAGAGATATCGTTGAGGGAAAGCTCCCAGTCCGCGATATCAATGCACAGGTGTACCTCACTGACTTGGAGCACGAAGGGACACTGGAGGAACTCGGCGAGGAAGCCATAGAGGAGGGTAAGCGTCGTGCCGATGTCGTGTTCCCACAGGAACGCCGAGGAGAGGCGCGCCTTTGCGACGATGTGGGTGAGCCTGCCCAGGCCCACATCGATATGGACGCTGGGGGAGTGCAGAATCCATCTCCACTGCCGCCCAGCGCCATGTGGTTTGATAAAGAGCACTTCGCCGGCAAAGCGCCAAGGAGTCGGAATATCCTCCTCAGCGTCCTGGCTTTGTTGCTTGCGCTCCTCAAGCTGGGCGGCAAGCTCTTCAGGGAAGTTGCCGCTCACTCGCGCATTCCCGATGAACGTATCGATATTCGCTCCCACGAGGTGTGGGGAGGGCATGCCGTGCTCCTCTCTTTGCTCGCAGATAGGTAAGCACTGTCGGAAAGGTCTGACAGACGGGAGGGCAAGCGATGACAGC
>DATAOM010000432.1:0-3382 GCA_036265775.1 Ktedonobacterales bacterium
CCTGCACCGCCACGCGCACGACGTTGATATCCGGCTGCTGAGCCGTCAGCGAGACCCCCGCCGTCTGCGCGTGCGTCCGCAGCATCCACGAGCGCGGATCTTTGGCCCGATAGCGCTCGCGCATCTCGCGCGCCCAGATGCGCCGCGCGGCGCGGAACTTGGCGATCTCCTCGAAGAAGTCGTTATGCACGTCGAAGAAGAACGAGAGCCGTGGCGCGAACTCGTCGATCTTCAGCCCGCGCTCCAGCGTCGCGTCCACGTAGGCCAGCCCGTCCGCCAGCGTGAAGGCCAGCTCCTGCACTGCCGTTGCGCCCGCCTCGCGGATGTGGTAGCCGGAGATCGAGATCGTGTTCCAGCGCGGCATGTTGCGCGTGCCGAACTCGATAGTATCCACGACGAGCTTGAGCGATGGCTCCGGCGGGAAGAGGAACTCCTTCTGCGCGATGTACTCTTTGAGGATGTCGTTCTGCAGCGTGCCGCCGAGCTTGGCCATCGGGACGCCCTGCTTCTCGGCGGCGGCGATGTACATCGCCCAGATGACCGGCGCCGGGCTGTTGATGGTCATCGAGGTCGTCACCTGGTCGAGCGGGATGTCCTTGAAGAGGATCTCCATGTCGGCCAGCGAGGAGACCGCGACGCCGCATTTGCCGAACTCGCCGAGCGCCATCGGGTGATCGTGGTCGTAGCCGTAGAGCGTCGCCATGTCGAAGGCGACCGAGAGGCCCGTCTGCCCCTGCGACAGAAGGTACTTGAAGCGCTCGTTGGTCTCCTCGGCGGCGCCGAAGCCCGCGAACATGCGCATCGTCCACGGCTTGGCGCGATACATCGTCGGCTGGACGCCGCGCGTGTAGGGATACTCGCCGGGGAAGCCGAGGTCGCGCTCGTAGTCGAGGTTCGCGCCGTCCTCCGGCGTGTAGAGCCGCTTGATTGGCATGCCGGACTGTGTCGTCGTCTCAGCCTGTGGCTCTGGCATGCGCTTGAGCGATTGGGCGACGCTCGTCTCCTCCCAGCGCTGCTGCTCCTCGGCGATCCGCGCCAGCGCTTCCGGCGAGTAGAGTGTGCCCTTGGCGCGCTTGCCGTTGGCTGTATGGCCGTTGGTCGCGGCTTTCTTCTTCGATGGGGCTTTGGCGTGCGGCTTGTCCTCGATCATATGCGGCTCCTCCTCGAGCGTATGTTCAAGCGATACGGTGTGGCGCTAGACCTCAACCGAGAGCGCGACCGCGCCACCACCGCCGAGGCAGAGCGTCGCCAGCCCCTTGCCGCCGCCACGCCGCCGCAGCTCATAGACCAGCGTCGCCAGCACACGCGCGCCGCTCGCGCCAATGGGATGGCCCAGTGCGACCGCGCCGCCGTTGGGGTTGACCTTGTCCCAGTCCCACTCCAGCTCCTTGCCGTTGGCGAGCGTCTGCGCGGAAAAGGCCTCGTTGACCTCGATCACGTCGAAGTCGCTCATCTTCATGCCCGTGCGGTCGAGCAGCTTGCGCACGGCGCGCGGTGGGCAGGCGAAGATATACTTCGGCTCGATGGCCGCCGCCGCGTAGCCGGTGATGCGCGCGAGGACTGGCAGATCGTGCGCCAGCGCGTACGCCTCGCTTGCCACGACCGTCGCCGCGCCGCCATCGTTGAGGCCCGGCGCGTTGCCAGCGGTGACGGTGCCGTACTCCTTGCGGAAGACGGGGTTGAGCTTGCCGAGCGTCTCAATGCTCGTGTCGGGCCGGATGGACTCGTCTTTGTCCACGACGAGCGCGGCGCCCTTCTTCTGCGGGATCTCGATTGGAAGCATCTCGTCATGGAAGCGTCCCGCCTCGGTCGCCGCCGCCGCCTTCTTGTGGCTCTCATAGGCGAACTGGTCCTGCGCCTCGCGCGAGATCTCGTATTTGTCGGCGACGATCTCGGCCTCCTCGCCCATATGCACGCCCTCGAAGGCGCACCACAGGCCGTCATGCACCACCGCGTCGATCATCTCGGCGTTGCCCATGCGATAGCCGGTGCGCGCCTTGGGCAGCAGGTACGGCGCGTTGCTCATGCTCTCCATGCCACCCGCGACGTAGAGCTCGCCGTCGCCCGCCTTGATCGCCTGCGAGGCGAGCATCACCGCCTTGAGGCCGGAGCCGCAGACCTTGTTGATCGTGACAGCGGGGACATCCGCCGGAATGCCACCATGCAGCGCCGCTTGCCGTGCAGGGGCCTGTCCCTCGCCAGCGGTGACGACGTTGCCCATGATAACCTCGTCAACGTCGGCGACGTCAATGCCCGCGCGCTTGACCGCCTCGCGGATGGCGATGGAGCCAAGTTGAGTGGCTGAGAATGAAGAGAGTCCGCCGAGGAAGCGCCCGATGGGGGTGCGGACGGCGCTGACGAGGACGGGATCACGGTCGGCCATTGGTCTGGCTCCTTTGCTCATGGGAGGCGACACGCTCCGCTGCGCGCCGCTCGAAATGGTGCTGTGTTCTGCAGTGAGGAGCGCGGTTGTGCGCTCTGGGACATTATAAGCTATTGGAATACATATAAGCTGGTCAGGCGCGGACAGTGGATCGCAGGCGGCACATCTTTGAATAAGCTTGAGCCTCCAGGTATATACTGGCGTAAGTGTTTCCTGCGATGGGTGCGCCGGATCGAGAAAGGCGAATGCAACCGATGCTGGATCTCTCTGAGCCACGTCAGGCAGGCATTGCTGCCCGGCTGAGACAAGAAGAGTTCGCGTACTTTACGACGGTTCGGCCAGATGGAAGCCCCCACACCGTTCCGGTGTGTTTTGTCTGGGATGGCGCAACAGTCCTCGTTTTTAGTCCACCCAATACGACGAAGATCCGCAATTTGCGCCAGAATCAACGTGTCTCGCTGGCGCTCGATAGTTTCGGTCGCGACAACACTCCTGTGGTGGTGGAGGGAACTGCCGCGCTTGTAGACGAGCCTGGCGTCAATTTCATGATGGCGGCCAATGTGGCGAAATACACTCCTCTGGCCGAACGGGCCGGCGTGACGTTTGAGCATTTGGCGCAGATCTACACGCTGGCTATTCGCATCACGCCAACACGGATCAGGCAGGACCAATAGGCGCTGTCGCAGGCGCACAGCGACGATACATCATCGTCAAACTCTTGCCTATGGATGGCACCTAGCGCATAAACGCGCTTACGACGAGGAGACCTACAAGCGCCAGAGTCGCCAGCCACACCAGGATAATGATGAGGGTGGCGATACGCGCGGGCCAGGAACGTGAGAGCGTCCCACGGTCCATAGCCTCCTGTGCGCGCGAACGAGCCTCCGCGAGCACATGGCCTGGCGTCAGGCGCAGAACCAGCGCAAGACCCAAAGGCACGAGGATCAGATCATCGAGATAGCCGACGATTGGAATGAAGTCGGGTATGAGGTCGATAGG
>DATAOM010000433.1:0-8794 GCA_036265775.1 Ktedonobacterales bacterium
GCTGTGAGATGCGCCAGGCGCGCGGCGTATCCAAGATAACAAAGCGCCCTTCTCCCACTGATTAGCACGAGTACGCAGCGAAGGAGCATAACTTATGCGCCACATCCAACGCCTGCGCGTAGGTGTGTGCATTCTCATATGTATCGCGCTTATTGGCGTCTTGGTGGCCGCCTGCGGACCGGATAGCACAACCTGTTCCGGAGGTTGTGACCCTCCTCCAGACAAGCAAATTCTGAAACCGTTGGCTGTTGGATCAGCAAATGGCGATGTGGGGTCAATTGATCCAACGCATGTGACGGGTGTGCTGGAGCACGATCTTGCTCGGCTCATTTTCCCACCGCTGATGACGCTGGATGCCAACCTCAAGCCGATTGACTGGGCTGCAAAATCACATGAGGTCAGCGAGGATGGGTTGACCTGGACATTTCATCTCAATAAGCGTATGAAGTGGTCTAATAGCTCTCCTATTGACGCAGAGGCTTTTGCCTACTCTGTCAATCGTACGCTCGATCCCTGTACGCGCTCGGAGGTCGCGCGTTATCTCTTCAGTATCCAGGGCGCTGCTGCCTTTCACGCCGGCATGTGTCCAGCGGGGGCGCATAAAAGCGCGCGGACGCTCGTTGGCTCATCTATCGTCGCTAGTGACGACTATATGTTGCAGATCAAGTTGGGCGCGCCTGATCCGTCTTTCCTCTTTGCGCTGACGACGCCGGGCGCATGGGCCGTCCCAGAGCAGCTGATCGAGAAGTATTCTGACCACTGGACAGAGCATCTGGCGGATGGAGATGGTTTGGGCGGCAATCTCTACAAAGTCACGAAATGGGACCATGCCGGTCACTTTGAAATGGCCATCAATGAGAGTTTCTGGGGCAAGAAGCCGATGCTCATCAGAATCAATTTCACGCTGTATCAAGACGCTACTGAGGCGGTCAGTGACTATAAAGCTGGTGTCGGCGATATGATCACCGTGCCCATTGCGCCGTCTGATGACCTGCGCAACCTCAATGGAACGAACTACAGCGCGATTCCAGCGCTGGACCTGACCTATCTCGTTCCCAACTGGCGCATGGCTCCCTTCGACGATCTGCGTATGCGGCAGGCCCTCGCGCTGGCGGTTGACCGGCGCGCGTTACTGCATGACGCTGCGCGCGAGACCGATCTGCCGACCATTCATATCGTTCCATCGGGCCTGCCGCAGTACAACGCAGGTCTGCGCGATCCCGCAGACAGGACAGGCGATGCGGCGATGACATCCGCTCCAGAGAAGGCGCTAGCGCTTGCCCAATCCTACGCGAACGTCAACTGCAGCGGCTCCCTCAGCGCGTGCCCGCCGATTACGCTGACCTATGCCGACGCGCCCGACCAGCAGGCGCTTGCTCAGGCGCTAGTAGCGCAGTGGCGGCGCGTCTTGCCTGAATTGCAGTTCAGCGTGCGCGCCGTCGCTCCCGCCGCACTCGATCAGGCGGCGCGTTCATCGCAGGTGACGTTGACCTCATGGCGCGCCGATCTGCCTGATACTCTTGGGATGCTGCTCTCCAGGCTGCTGACCGGCGGCGCTGACAATCTCGGCGCGGTAAGTCTCCCCGATGCCGACACGCTGCTGGATCAGGCCGCCACGATCAGCAGTGGTCCTGACTATGTCACCCTCGATCAGCAGATCTCGCGGGCTGAGCAACTGTACGTCACGTACGCCGCATGGATTCCGCTCGCGCAAGGCACATTCGTGCAGCTCATGCGATCAAAGGTGAGCAACCTGACCTACGGCGCCGACCAGCACATCAGCCTGACGACCTGGCAAAGAGCTTATATCAGAGCGTAAGTTGCGCTACTGCGCGACGGCGGGAGAACTGCATGCGCCGCCGGTGGAGAACTTCCACGCTTGCTTCCCGTTGCCGCCGTTGATCGCGTAGACCGAGCCATCCGCAGAGCCGGTGTAGACGATGTTCTGCGTGACGGCGATCCAGGAGCTGGTTCCACCGGCGCCACCGGTTGTGAACTTCCACTTGAACGAGCCGTTGCCGGCGTCCAGCGCGTAGACGGTTCCATTGTTCGAGCCGACCGCCACCAGGTTCGAGTAGAGCACGGGAACGCCAACCGTCGAGTCCGTCTGGTACGACCAGCGCTTCTGTCCGTTGCTGGCGTTGAGCGCATACAGGTTGTGGTCCTGCGAGCCGATGTATACGGTTCCGTTTGCCACCGCGGCCCGGCTGGCGATGCCGCTGCCCGCCGAGAACGACCACAGTTTGGCGCCGGTGCTGGCGTTGAGCGCGTAGAAATGGCCGGTGTCGTCGCCAGTGTAGACCACGCCGTTGACTATCGAGGCCGTGCCAAATTCGATTGGCGCCTCCTCCTTGAACTTCCACTTCAGGCTGCCGTTGCTGACGTTGATCGCGTACAGATAGAAGTCCGCCGAGCCGACATACGCGACGCCATTGGACGAGGCGACGCCATTGTTGACATGGCCACTCGTCGTGAAAGTCCACTTCGGCGCGCCGGTGGAGGCGTCGATGCCATAGACGTTGTTGTCGTAGGAACCCACCACGACAACGCCGCTTTCCAGCGCGGGGCGTCCATTGATGCCGCCAACCGGACCATAGCGCCAGACCAGCGCGCCACCGTTGAGCGCGAAGACATGGCCAAGGTCGGTGCCGAAATAGACGATGCCGTTGCTGGTGTTCGGCTTGTTGCCGCCCGCGCCAGTGTTATAGCTCCAGCGCTTCTGCCCGTTCGCCGCGTTAATGCCATAGAAGTTGTTGTCCGCCGAGCCAGCGTAGACGGTGAGCGAGCTAAGCGCTGGCCCAGGCGTCGCGGTGGGGCCGCCTGCGCCGGTCGTCGGCGTCTCCGACCCTGATCCAGTAGCGGTGGTCGAAGCTGACGCCGAAGGGCTTGGCGTTGTGGTTGAGGTGGCGCTGGAGCCGCCGCAGCCCGTCGCCACCAGCAAGATAAGCGTCATCAGCGTCAGCGCGACGTATGGGCGCGCCAGGGATTTTCTCGACATCGCTTCCCTCCAAAGTGATGTGGAACGCGCCGCCGCCCTCAACCTCCTGCCGCCTCGCCCCACATCCAGTGGGTTCTTCCGCCGCCCAGCGTCCGGCTATTGTGTAGCAGCCAGTGTGCCGTGATTCGCCGCCGCTGTCAAGAGGGCGTTGTGATGGATTGCGCGAGCGCCGTTCGCGCCAGCAACCGTGTCGTGTCGATGAAGGGCAGCGGCGTGTTTTCCTCGGTGATGACCAGCGGCAACTCGGTGCAGGCAAGGATCGCCGCCTCCGCGCCACGCTCACGCAGGGCCGTCAGGATCTGCACGATGCGCAGCGCCGTTGTAGGCGTCACCCGCGCTGGGATGATCTCCTCGTAGATGATCTGGTTGAGCGTGGCCTGCTCGTCTGGCGTGGGTATCATCGGCTCGATGCCGCGACCGCGCAGAGGCTGATCGTAGAGGCCATCGGTCATCATGAGGCCAATACCGAGGACCGCGACCCGCGTGTATCCTTGCTCGGCGCAGGCGTCGGCGCTCACGTCTACGATGCTTAGGAAGGGGACTGGACACCGTGGCAGGAAGTACTCGATGGCGTAGTGCGTCGCGTTGGCGGGCATGATGACGAGTTCCGCGCCGATGGAGACCAGCCGTGCGATCGAATCGCTGATCAGCGCGCCCACTCCTGACCAGTCGCGCTCTTTGAGACGCGCATTCAGCACAGCAAATGATCCCGTGTACATGGCGATCGGTGGATGCGCGCCGCCGGGCAGCGTATTCGCGCTCTCAGCTACGATCGTGCGGTAACAGAGCGACGCGCCCTCCGCCGTGATGCCAACAATGCCGATAGTCTTCGGTTCCATAGCTCCTCCTGTGCCTGTGCAATTTGAATAGGCTAAACATCAACCCTTGACAAGATGATACACAATATGTTAGTCATTTGTCTAAGTCAATTGACTAACGCAAAACACGGGGTCGAACTACCTATGGCGAAACCAGACAATCGCAACACAACCGAGCAAGTCTTCCTCGACGCCGCCGAACGCCTTCTCGTCGAGGTCGGCTATGCCAACATCACCACCCGCCGGCTCGCGGAGGAGGCCGGCGCCAACCTCGGACTCGTCCACTACTACTTCGGTTCGATGGAGCAACTCTTCATCCGCGTGCTGGAGCGCTTCACCGACCGGCTCATCGAACGGCAGCGCGGAATGTACGCCGCGCCGGTCCCGTTCATAGAGAAATGGCGCGCCGCGATGGGATACCTCGACGAAGACCTTGGAAGCGGTTACCAGAAAATCTGGTTTGAGTTGCAGGCCCTCGCCTGGAACCGCCCCGAACTGCGCGAGCGCCTGGCGCACGTGAGGCGCCAGTGGGTCGCCACCGTCACCGAGGCGTTTGGCCCCGCGATGGAGGAGTATGGCCTCGACACCGAGCGTTTTCCCGTCGCGGCGATGGTCGCTCTGGTGGCGACCTTCAACGAAGGCATCATCCTGGACCGTCTGGGTGGCGTCACCGAGGGGCATGCGGAGCTGCTGGAGATGATTGACAACTGGCTGGTCTCGCTTGAAGAGCGCAAGAGGGAAAAGAACAAGGGAATGGGGGACGATCATGCGAGCGCGCACTCCTGATCAGGAAGGCTACGTCGAGCGCGACGGCGTGAAGATCGCGTACGAGGTCTTTGGCTCCGGCGAGACGACGATCCTGCTGATGCCCGCCTGGTCCATCATTCACTCGCGCCTGTGGAAGATGCAGGTTCCGTATCTGGCGCGTCACTACCGCGTCGTCACCTTCGATGGGCGCGGCAACGGCAGGTCGGACCGCCCGGCGGACTCGGCGGCTTACGCGAATGAAGAGTATGTCGCCGACGCGCTGGCCGTGCTGGATGCGACAGACACGCCACGCGCGGCGATGGTGACGCTCTCGATGAGCGCGCAGTGGGGCTTGCTGCTCGCCGCGAATCATCCTGAGCGCGTCGCGGGCGTTGTCTTCATTGCGCCATCGCTGCCAATCCCACCCTTCCATGCGTCGCGCGCGGTCCATTCCTTCGACGACGTTCTGCCCACCGAGAAAGGCTGGGCCAAGTATAACCGCCACTACTGGCTGCGCGACTATCAAGGTTTTCTCGAGTTCTTCTTCTCGCAGGTCTTCATTGAGTCGCACTCGACCAAGCAGATCGAGGATGTTGTCGGCTGGGGACTGGAGACGACGCCCGAGACGCTGCTCGCCATCGAGGAGTCGCCCTCCAAGCGCAGCACACACGATCCCTCCTCCTCCAGCGACTGGGTGCGCGATTGCGCCGAACGCGTGCAGTGTCCGGCGTTGGTGATTCACGGCGACCAGGATGCGATCTCGCCGCACGGGCGCGGCGCACTGCTAGCCGAGATGACGCGTGGGTCGCTGGCGACGCTGGAGGGCAGCGGACATTGCCCGCAGGCGCGCGATCCCGTCAAGGTCAATGTACTGCTCAACGAGTTCATGCGGAGCCTCCAGCCCGCGTCGCAACGGACACTCACCTGGACGCGCGGGCACAGCCGCAAGAAGCGCGCGCTCTACATCTCTTCGCCCATCGGCTTGGGACACGCCCAGCGCGACGTCGCCATCGCCGCCGAACTGCGCAAGCTGCATCCCGACCTCGAGATTGACTGGCTGGCGCAGAACCCTGTCACCAGAGTGCTCGAGGCCAACGGTGAACGTATTCATCCAGCCAGCGCCTTGCTGTCGAATGAGTCGAGCCATGTCGAGAGCGAGTCCGCCGAGCACGACCTGCACGTCTTCCAGGCGCTGCGCCGCATGGACGAGATCCTGATCGCGAACTACATGCTCTTCCACGATGTCGTCAGCGAGGAACAGTACGACCTCTGGATCGGCGACGAGGCGTGGGAGCTGGACTACTACCTGCACGAGAATCCCGAGGAGAAGCGCGCCGCCTACGTCTGGATGACCGATTTCGTCGGCTACCTGCCGATGCCCGACGGTGGCGAGCGCGAGTCTTTCCTGACCGCCGACTACAACGCCGAGATGATCGAGCAGGTTGAGCGCTACCGCCGCATCCGCGACCGCGCCGTCTTTGTCGGCAATCCCGACGACATTGTGCCTGACACGTTCGGCTGCGATCTGCCGCCGATCCGCGACTGGACCGAGCGCCACTACGACTTCGCCGGCTACGTCACCGGCTTCGATCCCGCCGCTTTTGCCGACTGCGAGGCGGTCCGCGCCGAACTGGGCTACCAGCCCGATGAGCGCGTCTGCATCGTGGCGGTTGGTGGATCGGGCGTGGGCTACCACCTGCTGCGGCGCGTCATGGAGGCGTTCCCTGAGGCGAAGCGGCGTGTTCCCGACCTGCGCATGATCGTCGTCGCGGGGCCGCGCATCGATCCCGCCTCGCTGCCGGTCGTCGAGGGGCTGGAGGTGCGTCCGTTCGTCTACCAGCTCTACCGCCACCTGGCCGTCTGTGACCTCGCGGTGGTGCAGGGAGGGCTGACGACGGCGATGGAGCTGACGGCGAACAAGCGCCCGTTCCTCTACTTCCCGCTGCGCCACCACTTCGAGCAGAACTTCCACGTGCGTCACCGACTGAACCGCTATGGCGCCGGGCGCTGCATGGACTACGAGACCGCCACGCCGGAGGCCATCGCCGAGGCCATTGCTCAGGAGATCGACCGCCCCGTGACCTATCGCGATGTCGAGACCGATGGCGCGGCTCGCGCAGCGGCGCTCATCGCCGAACTGATCTGAGGTCTCGTAACAGGCCGTCGTAACAGACTACAGATTCCAGGGAGAGAGCCGAACACCATGACACTACAGACGACCCGACGGCAACAGGCTGAAGATGTCGAGGAAATACACCAGGCCGCGCTGGATTACGCGCAGGGCTGGTATGAGGGCGACGCCGAACGTATGCGCCCCTGCCTACATCCTGAACTGGCCAAGCGTGCGATCCTGCCCGATCCACAGACGGGCGAGGAGCGCTTTCATCATCTGAGCCAGCAGCGGATGGTGGAAAAGACTGAGCAGGGCGGCGGCAGAGATGACGCGCCCGCTGATAAACGCTATTACGCCGTCTCGATCCTCGACATCTACGGCGACATCGCCACTGTCAGGGCAGACACCTACGAGTACGTGGACTACCTGCATCTGGCGCGCAGCCAGGGACGGTGGCTGATCGTGAATGTCCTTTGGACGGGGAACCGCGATCGCGCCACACACTAGAGCGAGCCATCATGACTAGCCTTTCCCGACCGCCGGGCGCCGCCGCGTCGCTGAGTGGGCGCCAACGTGCGAGCGCGGATACTCCTACAGGCGTGCCATCTCCTCGACGACTACGACTCCTTCCCTCGGCAGACCAGTGCGGTGAGATACACTCACAACAGACCGCGCCGGCGAAGACTATGGCGCTCTTGGGTGGCAGAGGGAAGCGTATGGCGATGCATCTGCTCGAACGCGACCACGAGCTGGCCACGCTTGACGCTCTTCTGGACGAGACCACAACGGGTCAGGGGCGGATTGCGCTCATCAGCGGCGAGGCGGGCATCGGCAAGACCGCGCTCGTCGAACGCTTCCTCGCGCAAGCGCGCGAGGGACGTCAGCCTGCGCGCATCCTGTGGGCGGCGTGCGAGGCGCTCTTCACGCCGCGCCCGCTCGGCCCGTTCTATGACATCGCCCGGCAGACCGCATCGCCCCTGCGCGCGCTCCTGGATAGCAATGCGCATCGCGCGGCGCTCTTCGCCGCCGTCCTCGACGACCTCACATCGGCGCCTACCGTCCTCGTCATCGAGGACATCCACTGGGCCGACGAGGCGACGCTGGACCTCATCAAGTATTTGGGGCGGCGCATCCAGCTGACCGCGACCCTCCTCATCCTCACCTGGCGTGACGACGAAATCGACAAAGACCATCCTCTGCGTCTCGTTCTGGGTGATCTGCCCACTCCCGCCTGTGTCCGCCTGCCTCTGCTCCCGCTCTCGGAGCATGCCGTGGCGACGCTGGCCCAGCAGGTCCACCGCCCACCTGGCCGCCTGCATGCCATTACCGGCGGCAATCCGTTCTTCGTCGTCGAAGCGTTGACCTACGATGCGCCCGGCGCGCCAACCAGCGTCTCCGACGCGGTGCTCGCCCGCATCGCGCGTCGCTCGCCGGCGGCGCAGCGCCTCCTCGAACTCGTGGCGGTGGTTCCAAACCGGACCGAACGATGGATCGTTGAGGCTCTGCATGTAGGAGATGCGGCGGCGCTCGACGAGTGCCTTGCCGCGCAAATGCTGCGCCTGGACGGACAGAACATCGCCTTCCGCCATGAACTGGCGCGTCAGGCGGTCGAGGGCGCGCTCTCCCCTGCGCGGAGGCAAGCCCTGCATGCCGAGATTCTACGCGCATTGCTGGAACATGGGGCCGAGCAGGCGCCGCTGGCGCGACTCGTCCATCACGCTACCCGCGCGGAGGACGCCACGCTTGTGCTGCGATTCGCTCCCGAGGCGGCTAAGCAGGCGGCGGCGCAGGGCGCGCATCGTGAGGCCGTGGCCCACTATCAGACGGCGCTGCGCTATGACGACCAGATGACCTCGGAGCAACAAGCCGAATTGCTCGACGGATTATCCAACGAGCGCTATCTGACTGGGCGAGTGGAGGAGGCGATTGCGACCAGTGAGATGGCGCTGGCGCTCTGGCGCGCGCTTGATCACACCGAGAAAGTTGGGCGCACGCTGCGCCGCCTCTCGCGTCTCAACTGGCTGTTCGGCAGGAACGACGAGGCCAACCGTCAGGGGCAGGCGGCGGTAGAGGCGCTGGAGACCCTGCCGCCGGGCCGCGAACTTGCCATGGCCTACG
>DATAOM010000434.1:0-4291 GCA_036265775.1 Ktedonobacterales bacterium
TTGCGCGCCATGGATCATGTCATGATCGAAGGCTATCCCGTTCACGAGCTGCGTCCCGAAGAGCGCCTCACGGATGCGCGCGCCCTCGGCGGCCCCATGCGCTTCTTCGTCGGCTATCTCGAAAATGAGCCGGTGACCTGCGCCGCATCCTATACCGGCGAGCAGGAAGTAGGAATCTACATGGTCGCAACGCTGCCATCGGCGCGCGGCAAAGGGTATGGCGGCGCGGTGACCGCCGCGGCTGTCGCCTCCGCGCCCGATCTGCCCGCCCTCCTCCAGGCCAGCGGCGATGGCCAGCCTGTCTATGCGCGCCTCGGCTTCCAGGTCGTCACGCCCTACACTATCTGGTTCAAGTCGCGGTCTACCTCAGACGCGTAAGACGTATTCTACGCCCGGTAGCCCTCAACTGTCTTCTCGTCGCGCACCGCCGCGTCGTCGGGGTCCTCGCCGAACTCGCGTTTGGCCCGCCGCTGACGCAGCAGGTCCCAGCACTGGTCGAGGTGGACCTTCACCTCCTGGAGCCGCGCCTTCTGCTCGTCGTTCAGCCCGCCGCTGTCCTCGCCGAGGCGCAACAACTCATGCTCCTCATCCACCAGCGCCGAGATTTGATTCAGAATCGTCTTGTCGTTCACGCCCATTCCCTTCGTAGCGCGCCAATACATTGGCAACTCCTCTATTTGGCGCACACTCGCGCATCCGTGTCCATCCCTGCGTCGAGCCAGCCAGGCGAGGGGCAGACCTCTCCCCCAGCCCCTCCCCCGCAAGGAGAGGAACCAGAGCCGTGGCGAGTTATATCGCGCGCTTCCCCTCTCCCATGGAAGATGGGGGTAGGGGGTGAGGTCACATTGGACACCTGTGCTATACTTGGCGGACCAAGGAATCGGCCAGCGACCTCACATCGGGGCAGCCCAAAGTTCCTGATGCGCTAGGCGCGCGTAACGAGATGGCGTATCCTGTACACACACCAAACGGCGGGTGGTCCCCACCGCCGCACAGGCATGGCAAACACACGAACCAGCACGATCCTTCGGGCAGATAGGGAGCGCAGGCATGGGCAGGAGAGGATCGTCCATGGATTGGGACGACGCCGACGATTATGCTTCGCGGCATGAACCACGCCGTGGCGGCGGTGGGCGCGTCCGCGGCTCAGACATCACCCAGGCGCTGCGCGAGGCCCAGCAACTTCAGCAGGAGGGCCAGCTCGACGACGCCATCGATATCTGCGAGGAGCTGTTCGACTCCGGCGTAGATCGCGCTGATGTCCGCTACTTCCTCGGCTGGCTCTACCAGGAGGCCGACCGCTGGCAGGACGCCGCCGCTCAGTTTGAGTTACTGCTCGACGATCCCGAATACGCTCTTTCCTGCTTCTACGCCCTCGGCCAGTGCGAGCGCGCCCAAGGCAACATGCGCGCCGCCGCCCAATACTTCGACGAGGCGGTCGATCGCGTCAACCTCGACGCGCTTACCCCCGACGAGACCGACCAACTCCTCCAGCTCTGCCAGGAGGCCGCCGAGGCCCACCGCGACATGAACGACATGGAGGGCGCCGAGACGATCTACCAGGCGCTGCTCGGCTTCCTGCGCAGCCAGGGCTGGCAAGACCAGGTGGGCGAGGTCGAGCGCATGATGCGCGAGACGCTCGGCGCCGCCGCGCCGCCACCAGCGCGTCGCCGCAGAAATAGCGCCTCGCGCAGCAACATCCCACAGCGCAGCGGCAACACGGGGCGTTCCCTCTCGAACGGTCCGCGTCCCGGCGTGATGTCCGGCGGCCCGATGGTTGGGATGGGCTTCGACGCGCTGGTTGGCGGGCCGGGATACGCCTCACAAGGCGCGCCATCGGAGCAGCGCGGCGACCATCTCGCCCAGCTCATCAGCAACCTCAGCGGCGGCACGGCGCAGATGCGCGCTAGCCTGATGACGCTGCCGGAGTCGGTGCGCGCGCAGGTCGCGCAATCTGTGCGCGAGATCGAGAATTACGTCGCGCATGGCCTGCTCACCGCCGCCATCGAAGAGTGCATGCTGGTGATGGAGATCGCGCCGCAGTATCTGGATGTGCATCTGCTCCTTGGCGAGATCTACGTCCGCCAGGGCAAGATCGAGCAGGCAATCGCCAAATACACCGTGCTGGTGGACCGCTATCTCGTCGGCGGGCGCGTTGACGACGCCATCTCCACCTACCGGCGCATCCTCCAGCTCGAGCCGAACAACCTCACCTATCGCATCAAGCTCATCGAACTCCTCAGTCGCCAGGGACGCAGTGAGGAGGTCATGACCGAGCGGATGGCCGCCGCCGACGCCTATCTGCGTATGGGCTATGCCGACCGCGCCATCGCCGAGTACGAGCAGGCCCTACTTGCCTACCCCGCCAACAACCAGGTGCGCCTGAGCTACGCTACCGCCCTGATGAAGGCTGGTCGCGCGCCGCAGGCCATCGCCGAGTTCCAGCGCGTTCTGCAGACCGAGCCAGGCAACGTGCGCGCGCTGGCGCAGATGCAGATCGCCGTCGCCTCCGGCGCGGGAGCCGCGCTCGGCATCAGCCTGCCCGGCGCGGTGGGTATGGGGTCCTCGCGCGTCGCGGCGCTGGAATTGCTGACTCGTGTGCTACGCAGTCTGCGTGGCGAGCGCTTCGCCAGTTATCACGACGTCGTGCGCGACTACATCCAGGCGCTGGACATCAATCCCACCAGCGCCGATCTGCGCTACGCCCTTGGCGAGATTCACCTCGTCGCCGGGCAGCAGCAGGAGGCGCTGACAGCGCTCCAACAGGTGACCGCGCTTGCCGGGATGGAGGTCATGGGACGCTTCGCCCTGGCCCAGGCGTACCTGCTCACCGCCGACCCCACCAGCGCAGGAGCGGCGGCGCGCGAGTTAGAAGAGGCGGCGGCCTGGGTGCGACGCGCGCCACCGGAGCCGGCGGCCTGGGCGGCGCGTCCGCGCTTCGATGGCGAGGAGACCCTCAGCCCGGAGGTCGAGGTCTCGACGCTGCTGGCGCGCGCCTACCAGCTCTCCGGCCAGGCGCACAAGGGCCAGATGGCCTCGCAGGCGGCGGGCGCGCAACGGGCGCAGGGTGGCGAGGTCTTCCAGGCGCTGGCGCAGATCGCCGCGCGTGCAAGCAATCCCGACGCCGCGATGCAGGACTACGCGCAACTCGTCGCCAGCTACAAGGCGAACAAACAGCTTGAGAACGCGGTCGCGGCATTGCGCGAGATGACACGCATCGCGCCCAACGACCCCAACATACGCAACGACCTTGCCGAGCTTCAGATCGAGCGCGGCATGCTCGACGAAGGCCTCTCCGAATTGCGCGCCCTGATGGACGTGCAGGCGCGCAGCGGTCAACTGCGCGACGCGGCGCTGGCCTGCCAGCGCATGGCCGAGGTCTACTGGGGCATGGAAAATCGTAATGACGCGATGGCCGCCCTGCGCCAGGGCATCGGCTTCGCTGGCGACAACATGCAGCTTCGCCAGCAGTTCGTCCAATACTGCCTGGAAATGATCCCGCAGCAGATTCCGGAGGCCGTCGAGCAGCAGGCCGTCATCGCGCGCTACTACTTCCAGACGCGCCAGACCAAGGAGGCCGTCGCCGCGCTCCAGCAGCTTATTGCGATGGACAAGACCAACGGCGAGGCGTACGACCTGCTTGGCCAGACCTACTACTCCGTCGGCGAGTACGAGCAGGCCGCACGCGTCTACCGCAACCTCGCCAAGGTGGACCCCAACAGCGTCGTCGCCCGCGCCCGCCTGCAGGAGCTTCAGTCCGCCCGCGCCCACCCATAGCGAGCGTCGGTCAATGCTATACTGACGCCGATGGCTGACCTCCAGCACCCTCCCCTGAAAGGGAGGGGTGACTCGCGGCAACATATGCGCCGTCTGGTTCCCCCTCTCCTGTGGGAGAGGGGGTGAGGTTCTCTCAGGCGCGAATTCATTCGCCCGCTCTCTCGTCCCATATCTCCTCACGAGCATCACATGAGCTGTATCGGAACCGCTGGACACGTCGATCACGGCAAGTCCGCGCTCGTCACCGCGCTCACTGGCATGGACCCCGACCGCCTCGCCGAAGAAAAAGCGCGCGGAATGACCATTGACCTTGGCTTCGCCTGGCTGACGCTGCCCAGCGGACGCTCCGCCAGTATCGTCGACGTGCCGGGGCACGAGGGCTTCATCAAGAATATGCTCGCAGGCGTCGGCGGGATAGATGTCGCGCTGCTGGTCGTCGCCGCCGACGAAGGCATCATGCCCCA
Source organism: Ktedonobacterales bacterium (assembly GCA_036265775.1). Lineage (GTDB taxonomy): Bacteria > Chloroflexota > Ktedonobacteria > Ktedonobacterales > JADMIN01 > DASWAC01. The sequence goes on from DATAOM010000434.1 coordinate 4,242, forward strand.
GACCGAGGAGCACCTGGCGATTCTCGATCTGCTGCGCGTGCGCTCCGGCG
>DATAOM010000435.1:0-4584 GCA_036265775.1 Ktedonobacterales bacterium
CTCCATGACTATCTCGCGCTGACAGGCGGGACCATTCTTCCAGTTATGTTCCTGGTCTACTGGGGCATCGCGCTGCTCTTACTGGCGCAGTGGCGGTCGTACCAGCGCCTGCTGATGGAGCTGGCCGATGTGCGCACGCAGGTGGACCGCGCGCGGCGTCTGGACGAGTTGAAAGACCAGTTCATTCGCAATGTCAATCATGAACTGCGCACGCCGATCATGGCGCTATTGGGGTATGTCGATCTGTTGAAGAGTCCTGAGACGCAACGCTCGGCGGAGAAGGTGGAGCGCTACGTCCAGCGCGCCGAGCGCGCCGGGCAGTCGTTGCGCGCGCTGCTGGCGGGCATTCTCGATACGCGCCGTCTCGGCTCCGTTGCGACCCGGCTGGCGCCTGAGCGGCTCGACCTCATGGCGCTCTTTGAGGAGGTGATCCCGCTGATTCCTGGTGAGGGCGGGACTCAGGAGCCGGTGGAGCGGGCGCTGCGAGTGCGTATGCCGCCTGGCCTGGCGGTCTGGGCAGAAAGTATCAAGACGCAACAAATCTTCATCAACCTGCTCAGCAACGCCGTGAAATACTCGGCCGCAGGGACACCAGTGGATATCGAGGCGCGCCTGGTGAAAGGCGATGAGCCGGGGCGCCGCCGTCGACGCGAGGCTCCGAATGCGCCGGTCGTCGAGATTGTCGTGCGCGACTATGGTCTTGGCATCCCGCCGGAGCATCAGCCACTGCTGTTTCAGCGCTTCATGCGCCTGCCGCGCGAGCTGGAATCGAACGTGATGGGCACAGGGCTGGGGCTGTATCTCTCGCGCACGTTGGCTGAATCGATGGGCGGCTCGATCAGCGTCCAGAGCAGTGGCGCGCCTGGTGAAGGCTCATCGTTCATCGTGCGTCTGCCCGCGCCGCCAGATACAGACGCCAGTGCGTCAACAGCGGAAGAACTGGACAGTGACCCACAGGATTCGAGTTTGCGGCTCGTCGCCGTACGTCCGCCAGATGATCCTCTGCCAGGGGATGCCGCGATGGATGTGGCCGAACGCGAAATGAGCGATCAGCGCTCATCGTGACAGGCATGGCCTCGCGTCTCTACGAATAACCTGCCAGGCGCGCGCTTTCATGCCGGTCAGACGGCGAAGGCGACAACCGTGAGGATGAAGATGACGCCGAGATAGAGTGGCCAGTAGAGCGCTTTGGGGACCAGGTTGTCCGCGTGGGTGACCCACTTCCACTCGGTCTTGGAGACCAGCAGCACCGCGTTGAGCAGCGTGAGCATGATGAGCGCGTAGAGGGTGAAGTAGAAATAGCCGATGTAGAGCAGTCCCTCGGCGCCGACAACGCTGCGCATGTTGATATGCGCGAGCAGAGCGACGAATAGAAGCGCGGCGCTGTACGAGAGGATGCCTGCCACATTCCAGCCGATCTGCGTGCGGCGCTCCAACTCCTTGGTGGAGATCATCAGCCCGAAGAACAGCATGACGGCGATAATCAGCACGGGGAACAGATAGGTGAGGAACGGCACGATGAGATCGCGCTTGACCGTTACAGTGTAGTACAACTCCGGGATCTCCGCCTCGCGCGCGCCGCGCTCGTCGCCAAATGTGGTGTTGGCGGCGGTCGTCGCGTAGGAGAAATAGGTCTGCACCGGATACCAGCCCTCGAGCACGAGGCTCTGGGTCAGCCCAGGCTTCGTAGAGGGCGTGAGCGATGGATAGGCGGCGAGGTCGGGCGTGAGTGTGACCAGGGTCTCGGTCTCGGCGGGACGCATCCGCAGCCAGATATCCTGCCGGTCCAGTGGATAGCGGTCGTAGAGAAATGTCTCGCGGAGATCGGCTGTGAAGTTCCAGCGAATCAAGACGCCGCTGGACTGCGGCGTGCGCGAGACCTCGTTGAAGGTCGTGGAGGTAGCGTCTGGCAGGGTAACGCCACGGTCCACGTCATCGGGCGTGTCGAGCGGGTAATTTTGCCAGAGTATGCCAGTGACCGTCAGATTGTGGCCGGTGGTGAACTGGATGGTGCGGATGTAGACGCCTGTCGGCACGAAGATAGGCGCAGGCTTATCCGCGCTGGGCGCCCTATCCACTGGAACCGCTTGCAATGCCTCGCCGACGTCGCTCTGTGAGAGGAGCGGATGCCCCACGTTCAAGGCGACCGGCATGGCGGCGACGACGATCCAGACGGCGACGATGCCAAGCGCGAGGAGCGTCGTGATGGCGATGGACATCGTCCAGACGATACGAGTCTTGTACGCTTGTCGCCAGTAGCGCAGGAAGACAAAGAGGACGCCAAGCAGCACGACGACGGTGATGGCGGCCAGCCAGGCGCGCAAGGCCGGCTCCATCACGTCGGTAGCGTAGGGGGTCGCCGCTGTCGTGGCGGCTAGCGGCGATGAGAACATCAGCGGGTTTGGCTTGGGCGCCAGCATGAGAAAGCCCCGCCTCTCCTGACTCGTTTGCTCGCGCTGTTTCGCACTGATTCGCGCCGCTGGCATGACGCTCTATTGCAGGCTCTGAGAGCGCCAACAGGACAATTCTATTCCCGCCATCTGGCGCTTGACAATATGCGCGGCAATATCCCATACTGCTGCGCTCATGCGAAGATTGCGAAGATGTCGCCGGGCAGATGGGGTTATTGCAACGAACCGCCTTGTCGCGTCAGTATCTATCGGGCATATTGCTGTCCTCGCGGAGGAAGAACATGAGCGAACACTCGCTGATTGATGAGACGCCGGAGCCACGCACGCGCGCATCGCTTGGCGCTGATCTGCGCGCGCTAGGCGTGACGCCGGGCATGACGCTGATCGTCCACTCGTCGCTGAGTTCGCTCGGCTGGGTCTGCGGTGGGCCTGTCGCGGTCGTCCAGGCGCTAATGGACGTTGTGACGCCGAAGGGAACGCTGGTCATGCCGACGCAGTCGGGCGATCTTTCCGATCCCGCCAACTGGTCGCGTCCACCTGTGCCGTCTGCGTGGCTGCCCACGCTCTATGAGCATATGCCAGCGTATGATCCGCACCTGACGCCGACGCGCGGGATGGGGCGCATCGTCGAGGTGTTTCGCACCTGGCCCGGCGCGATTCGTAGCGCGCATCCGCTGGTCTCGCTTGCGGCGTGGGGCGCGCAGGCCGAGCGTATCATTCAGGGGCACCAGCTCGACTATGGGCTGGGCGAGGGCTCGCCGCTGGCGCGCATGTATGAGCTGGACGGGCATGTACTACTGCTTGGCGCTGGCTACGACAGCAACACGACGTTCCATCTGGCCGAGTATCGCGCGCCGGGACAAACACTAGAGCGTCAAGGCGCGCCGATCATGGAGAATGGGCAGCGCGTCTGGAAGACGTACGACGATATCGAGCTGGACGCCGACATCTTCCCAGCAATTGGCGCGGATTTCGAGGCGACCGGCGCAGTGACGGTAGGGCAAGTTGGCTCGGCGCAGACGCGGCTCTTCTCCTCGCGCGCGGCGGTGGATTTCGCGCAGGCGTGGCTCACCAAGCGCCGGTCATGAGGCTGCGCAGAGAATGTGGCTTCTGATTTTGCGCTCCTGTGTGAGAAGAGTAGAGCGCACGCGCTTCCTGGGATAGTGCGTGGCGTATCTGTAGCGGGGGCGCGACGTGATTGTTTTTGATGAGGCCCGGCCGTCCGACTCTCCGTTTGTCGAACTTGTCTGGCGCTGCCATAGCGAGGGCGCGGCTCCGTTTCTCTCGATCGCATCAACCAACTGCGAGCTTGTGGTGACCAGGATTCGTGGGCAGATCAGCATGACCGTGCGCGGGCCGGAGACGGGAGCGCTGCCGATGGGAGACTGTCCTGGTGAGGGGGAGTGGCTGGGCATCGTCTTGAAACTGGGCGCGTTCCTGCCGGATCTGCCCACCAGCAGACTGGTGGATGACGGGGTCAATCTCCCCGTCATGTCAGAAACATCATTCTGGTTCTCTGGCTCCGCATGGCAATTTCCCAGTTACGACAACGCCGACACGTTTATTGACCAGTTGAGGCGGAAGGGTTTACTCGCGCGCGAGCCAATCGTCGAGGACGCTCTGCGCGGCGGCCTGACAGATCGTTCCTTGAGCGCCGTCCAGCGCCGCTTCTTGCGCGCGACCGGCCTGACACGGAGCATGGTTCAACAAATTGAACGCGCTCGCTACGCGACGCATCTCTTGCAGCAGGGCGCCTCGATTCCAGACGCCGTCCTTGCGGCGGGCTATTTCGATCAGCCACATCTGACGCGCGCGCTCAAGCGCTTCATTGGGCAGACTCCTGCGGAGATCCGCGAGAAGAGCCGACCCGAGCAAATGCCGTTTCTGTACAAGACGACGCCACTTGAATGAGCCATAATGCCTTCGTCCAACGGGCCAATAAGTCAACAGTTGCAGAAGGAGAAGCGTATGAGAAAGATCATTACCACGACATGGGTCACCCTTGATGGCTTCATCGCAGGGCCAAACGAAGCCATGGACTGGGTGATGGTGGATCAGGAAATGGGTCAGTATGAGGATGACATTGTAAGCGCAGCCGACACGCTGCTCCTGGGACGCGTGACCTATGAGAGCTTTGCTGGTTCCTGGCCGCATGTGCCCGATAACCCCGATG
>DATAOM010000436.1:0-4462 GCA_036265775.1 Ktedonobacterales bacterium
GGGGTCGAGATCGCCGGTGGAATGCAGCCCCGGCACGAACTGCCCGCCGTTCTTCTCCAACGTGTCCATCGCGACCTTGCCCATGCGCGTCGTGATGCGCAGGTTGGCGACGACATAGGCGCTATCGGTGATCTCGACGCCGACCTTGGCGTGCGGCGAGCCTGCGGGACCCATCAGGTAGGGGACGACGTACATCGTGCGCCCGCGCATCGCTCCGTCGAAGAGCTTGCCGACGCGTGCCTTGGCGGATTTGGGGTCTTCCCAGTAATTGGTCGGGCCGGCGTCCTCCTGGCGCTCGGTGCAGATCAGCGTCACCTCCTCGGTGCGCGCCACATCGTTGGGATTGCTGCGATGGAGGTACGAGTTCGGGTAGGCGCGCTCATTCACCTGGATCAGCTCGCCCGTCTTCAGCATCCCGGCGACGAGGTCGGCGTACTCCTGTTCCGAGCCATCGCACCAGACGATGCGTTCCGGTTTGGTGAGTTGCGCGCTTTCCTCCACCCATTTCTCCAGGGCGGCGGTTCCTCGTGTCGTGGTTTCTGACATGGCGATCTGATCCCTTCGTCGTCGAATGCGCCTGCCGGAGGCCACATTGCCCCCGCAGCGCCTGGCGCTGTGTGACTGAATAATCCTGGCGAGTTCGCTGAAGATGACGCGCCTGAAAGGGGTGGCGCGCCTGGGACCCGCCGTTATAGCCTAACACCAGCCTCACGGTGGCGCAACCCGCATGCAAGCGCCAGGCTCAAGCGTGACTCGCCTGTGAGCCATCTTTCAACTATACTGCTACCAACAGGATGAACCGTTCTCGATCTCCCGCGTTGGCAGCAACAGGAAAGGCGCTGAGTCGGATGTCGGACGCTCTCTATCGTGTCGCGCGTGGATTGGTCGCTGAGTTGGAGGGACGCTTCCCCTACGCCGCCGCGCTCTTTAGCGGCGCCTCCGGCGTGCGCATCGGCGATACCGGCCGCGAGCAGACCGCCAGCGAAGAGCCGCCAGCGCGTGGCGTCGCCTTCACTGTCTACGACGGCGCCAGTTTTGTCGAGTTCTCCTCCAGCGACCTGGAGCCGGACCGGCTCGCCCATGGCGTGCGCGCCTGGGCTGATGGCCTGCGCTCACCAGGGCAGACCACCGGACGCCAGGCTATGCGCGAACCTGAAACCTTCGCCGTGACCATGCGCCGCGATCCCGCGACCATACCGCTGGCGGAGAAACTCGCTCACGTGCGTGAGATCCAGCGCCGCGCCGCCGCGCTTGATCAGCGTATCGTCCAGGCGCAAGTGAACTACAGCGACCGCACGACCGAGACGATCTACATCGGGCGTGGCCGCCAGCTTGAGCAACGCCTTCCGCGCACGATCCTTCAGGTCTTGCTTGTCGCATCGGATGGCCAGGAGGCGCGCTTCAACTTCGCGCAGCATGGCGGCGTCTCCGGCTTCGAGATCGCCGAGATCAGCGATGAAGAGCTAAGCGCGACGGCTGAGGTAGCGCTCCGCTTGCTGGAGGCTGGGCATCTCGATCCGGGTGAGTATGACACGATCAGCGATCCCAGCGTCACCGGCGTCATCGCGCACGAGTCGTTCGGTCACGGCGTCGAGCTGGACCTCTTCCCCAAGGGGCGCGCCCGCGCGGCGCAATATCTCAACCGCCCCGTCGCGGCTCCTAACCTGCAGATGTTCGACGACCCGACCGTGCCAGGCGCCTATGGCTCGTACTTCTTCGACGACGAGGGTGAGCAGGCGCGCTCGACGCAGATCCTGCAGGACGGCCTTTTTGTCCGTCCTATCAGCGACCTGGCCTCGGCGACCTTCGCCTATGGCTTTGGCCAGGGCGAGCGCACGCCGAACGGCAGGCGGCAGGACGTGACACGCAAAACCTACGCGCGTATGACCAACACCTTCTTCGGGCGCGGCGATACCGACCCACAGGCGATGATCGCGGGCGTCGAGCGTGGAATCTATCTGCGCGGGGCCGAGAGCGGCGTCGAGGATCCGATGGGCTGGGGTATTCAGGTGACAGCCCACTACGGCGAGGAGATCGTCAACGGCCAGTTGACCGGCAAGCTCTACGCGCCTGTCGGGATGACGGGCTATGTGCCTGACCTCCTGATGAGCGTCAGCGCGATAGGCAGCGACTTTGAGCTGAGTCCAGGGACCTGCGGTAAGGGCTATAAGGAGTTGGTCCCTGTCTCCACCGGCGGCCCGCACCTGCGCATGCGCGCCCGCCTGGGATGAGGGCGCTACAGCGGTGGCGCAATCTGCGATGAAAAAGCTCTGAAGAAGGTGGGGTAGAACCAAGACGGCGTTTTAAGGACCATAGATGACGCGATGCTATGAGCGAGTCCAGAGGGAGAAGCGCATGACCACCGATCCTCAGGAACAGCAGGCTACGCAAGAGACTATGGACGACGATGCGTTTCGGGCCGAATTACGCGCCTGGCTCGCGGAGCATCTCACTGACACATTCCGCGAACAGCGCACCATGACCTTTCGGGAGAAGGTGGCCGTGCGCCGCGCCTGGCAAAAGACCCTCTTTGAAGGTGGCTGGATCGGCATCGGCTGGCCCAGAGAGTATGGTGGGCGTGGCGCAACGCTGACACAGGAATCAATCTATCACGAAGAGATGGCGCACGCCCGCGCGCCAGTCCCAGCCAATGTCATTGGGCTGAATATGGTTGGTCCGACGCTGCTGGCGGTGGGGACTCCTGAACAGAAAGCCCGCTATCTGCCGAAGATCCTAAGCGCCGAAGAGCTCTGGTGCCAGGGGTTCAGCGAACCCAACGCTGGCTCTGATGTGGCCTCGTTACAGACGCGGGCTGTGCGCGAAGGCGAGCATTTTGTCGTCAACGGCCAGAAGGTCTGGACCAGCTACGGATATGTGGCCGATCTCTGCATCTTGCTGGCGCGCACCGATTTTGACGCGCCCAAACATAAGGGCCTGAGCTACTTGATCGTGGATATGCGCTCGCCTGGTGTGAGCGCGAAACCCTTGGTCCAGATGACCGGTGAGGCTGAATTCGCCGAGCTCTTTTTTGACGACGTGCGCGTGCCAGTGGAAAACCTGGTCGGCTCGCTGAATCAAGGCTGGATAGTCGCCCTGACCACCCTCATGCATGAGCGCGCTACCCTCTCGTTCAGCATCATCGTGACGTTCGAGCAGCGCTTGCAGGCGCTCATCGAGCTGAGCCGCCGCAGTGCCCTGCAGGGCGCGCCCGCCCTCAACGACGCGCACGTGCGGCAGCGGCTCGCCCAGCTCTATACCGATGTCAAGACGTTCAAGCTCAACACCATGCGCCAGATGGCGAGCCTGGACCATGGCACCCTTCCCGGCCCAGAAGGCTCGCTGCTCAAATTACAGTGGAGCGAGTTGAACCAGCGCCTAGTGGAGCTGGCGTTTGAGCATGAAGGCCCTTACTCCAGTCTGGCCCCCGACTCGGTCGACGCGCCCTTTGAGGGCCGCTGGCAGTATGAATACCTGCGGGCGCGGGGAAATACGATTGAAGCTGGCACCAGCGAGGTGCAGCGCAATATCGTCGCCGAGCGCGTGCTTGGATTGCCGCGGCAAGGAGCGTGAACCATGTATTTGGCGCTCAACGGTGAGCAGCGCCTGCTGGCGCAAACGGTCCGCTCCTTCATTCAGAAGGAGCTGCCTTCTTCCAAAGTGCGCGAGATCGTTGCGACGGAGGACGCGTTTGACGAAGACCTGTGGCGGGCGATGGCCGAGCAGGGATGGATGAGCGTGACCGTGCCGAGCGAGTTCGGCGGGATAGCGGAGTCCTGGCTCACCGTCGCGGTCTTGTTCGAGGAATTGGGCTGGGGCATGGCGCCTGGACCGTTCCTGGCGACGGTGGGGCTCGCGGCTCCCCTGTTGGCGGCCGCTGGGAGCGCAGAGCAGAAGTCGCGCTGGCTGCCCGCGATCGCGGAGGGGAACTGCCGGGCGACCGTCGCCTATCTGGAACCGGACGGCGGCTACGAGATTGACTCGATTCAGACGACGGCCAGCGAGACCAGCGACGGCTATACCCTCAGCGGGACCAAGATGTTTGCGCTTGACGCCGCTGTAGCGGATGTGATGTTGGTGGCGGCCAAGGAGGCGGACACGTTAGGCCTGTTCCTGGTGGAAAAAGGCGCTACAGGCATGACGGTAGAGACCCTGGACGGCATGGATGTGACCCGCCGCTTGACGCGCGTCATCCTCGACCAGACGCCAGCGCAGAAGATGGATACCAGCAAAGACGCCGGTCAGACGCTCGAATATGCCCTGAATGTCGCCAGTCTGGCGCTGAGCGCGGAGGGCGTAGGTGGCATGCAGTGGATTCTTGATACGGCGGTGGCGTATGCCAAATCACGTGAGCAGTACGGCCACCTGATCGGCAGTTACCAGGCGGTAAGCCACCCACTGGCGGACCGGACGCTGGACCTGACCAGCTCTCGTTCAGCCGTCTATAACGCCGCCTATGCGCTCG
>DATAOM010000437.1:0-21286 GCA_036265775.1 Ktedonobacterales bacterium
CGGTGGCGCAGGCGGAGAAGTTCTTCAGAGTCCCGCTTAGCGACTACCGCACCGCCAGCGGCAAGACCTACTACGCGCCGGATGTGGCCCCGCGCCTGCCGGACGAGTGGAAGGGCGCGGCGCTCAACGTGCTCGGCCTGAACAACCGCCCCGCGCTGCATCCCGCAGGTATCCTGCGTCTGACACAGGCGACGCAACAGCCGCCGCCGCGCCTGCTCGGTCCCGTGGAGCTTGAGCGCGCCTACAACATCGCGCCACTTCATGCCGCTGGATTGAACGGCGAGGGACAGACCATCGCCATGCCGGAGATCGACACCTTCAAGCAGCGCGACATCGACTACTACGACCGCACCTATGGCATCACCCCATACCCCATCGAGGTCATCAAGGTCAACGGCGGGGCCGACAAGGCGCAGCAGGTGAGCGAGACGACACTGGACATCCAGGTCATCCACGCCATCGCGCCACGCGCCAAGATTCTCGTCTACGAAAGCCCCGCCGACTTCGGCTCGCTGGCGGATAACTTCAATAAGATCGTCAGCGACAACCGCGCCAAGGTCGTCAGCGTGAGCCTGGGCGGCTGCGAGCCTGCGATCTGGGAGACGCCCGACCTGGGGCGCAACTACTTCGCCACGCTCAACAACATCTTCCGCCAGGCTACCGCGCAGGGCATGTCGGTCTTCGTCGCCTCGGGTGACGACGGGGCCTACACCTGCCACCGCAACGACCCCAACGACAACACGCTCTCGGCCTCGCTCCCGGCGACCAATCCCTTCGTCACGGCGGTCGGCGGCACGGCGCTGCTGGTCAACGACAACGGCTCGTACTACAGCGAGGCGGGCTGGGAGGGACCGATGGCGGGATCGGGCAGCGGTGGCGGACTGAGCGTCGGCTATCTCCGTCCGGATTGGCAGAGCGGCCCCGGCGTGAGCAACCAGTACAGCACCGACGCGCGTCAGGTGCCAGATATCGCGGCTTCGGCGGACCCGCTGACCGGCTATCGCATCTACGACTCGACCGATGGCGGGTGCAGCGGAGAGGAGTGCTGGGTGGCGATCGGCGGCACGAGCGCCTCGACGCCGCTCTGGGCCTCGCTGATCACCCTGGCGAACCAGCGCGCGGCGAGCAACGGCAAGTCCACCCTGGGCTTCATCAATCCCATGCTCTACAAGATGGGGGCCGACTCAACCCTCAACGCCGCGTTCCACGACGTGACGGTGGGCGGGAATCTGTATTATCCCTCGACGGCTGGCTGGGACTACGCGACCGGCTGGGGCTCGCCTGACGCCAGCAAGCTCATCCCTGAACTGCTCGCGCTGCAAGGATGACCTCTCCCCCGGCCCCTCCCCTGAAAGGGAGGGGGAGCCAGAGACGCGACGCAGGGCGCGTTGGCGGATGCGCGAGAGACGCCCGGAGCGGACGTAGCAGAGGCGACGGAAGCCGCGACACTCGCCGAGCGTGGTACCCCCTCCCTTCCCAGGGGAGGGGGACAGGGGGAGAGGTCTCCCCAGACGACGATGCTGATCGAGCTGCGCGCCGACGGCTGCCAGACGATGGTTCCCCCGTCGCTGCATCCCGACGGTGGCTGGCTGCGCTGGGGCGGCGGGCAGGTCGAGCCATTGCATCCGGCGCGCGTGACGGCGGCGGAGTTGCGACGGGCGGTGGCGCGAACCGCAGCGGCGGCGTTGCTAGCAAGATACTGGCCAGCACAGGGCAGCCGGGATGAGGCGGCGTTGGCGTTGACTGGATGGCTGGTGAAGGCGGGCTGGATGGATGACGACGCAGACGCCTTCGTGCTGGCGGTAGCGCGGGCGGCGCAAGATGAGGAGTGGAAGCGGCGCGCGCTCAAGGCGAAACATACGCGCGAGACGATTGCGGCGGGCAGGCCTGTGATGGGAGTGAACGCACTGGCGGCGCGGCTGCGTGGCGGGGCAGGCTATGGCGCGATGGTTGTCACGATGGTTGCGCAGTGGCTGGGGCTGACCAGCGCGCTGTCGGCTTCACATGTGTCCAACGCTCCACTCATGTCCACACAATCGCCTATCCGCAACGATGGACACGAGTGGGAAATTGGACACGAGTGGGATGACCTGGATGACGAGGAGGTGGGAACGCTGTTCTCAGAAGTGAAGATCGAGCCGTTACGCTGGCTGTGGCCCGGACGCCTCCCGCTAGGCAAGGTGACGATTCTGGATGGCGATCCAGGCTTGGGCAAGTCGCTCATCACCGTGGATCTGGCCGCGCGCGTCACGAACGGGCGTGGCATGCCAGACGAAAGCCCCGATGAACCGGACGCGAGGCTGCGCGAACCACATGGGGTGGTCTTGCTCTCCGCCGAGGACGGGCCGGGCGATACCATCGCGCCCCGGCTGCTTGCGGCAGGCGCCGATCTTGCGCGTGTGTTGGACCTTCATACCGTGCGGGATGTGGATAGTGCGACGGGGACGCCGTACGAGCGCGGCCTGCTGCTGCCACGCGACCTGCGGACGCTGGAGCGCGGCATCAAACGGATGCGGGCGCGGCTGGTCGTGATCGATCCCCTCAAGTCCTTTCTCGACTCCTCGGTCAACTCCTTCAGCGATCAGGATGCGCGTACGGTGTTGCTGGAGCCGCTCAAGCGGCTGGCCGAGGAGAATGGGGCGACGATTCTGCTCTTGCGCCACCTTAATAAGACCACTGGCGGCAAAGCCATCTACCGGGGCGGTGGCTCCATCGGCTTCATCGGGGCGGCGCGTGGAGGGTTGTTGGCGGCGAAGGATCCGGACGACCCCGAACACCAGCGCGTGCTGGCGAGTGGCAAGAGTAACCTCGGTCCGCCACTGCCCTCACTGCGCTACCACCTGGTGGTGGACGAGGGGCAGACACATCCTCGCGTCGAATGGCTGGAGATGTGCGACTACACGGCGGATGCGCTGGTGGCTGATGTGGAGGAGGAACCAGGCGCGCGAGAAGAGGCGGAGGCGTGGCTGGAGGAGCAGCTAGCGGCTGGTCCGCGCCGAGGGTCGGAGATCAAACAACTGGCCGCACAGGCGGGGATCAGCGCGCGCACACTCCGCCGCGCCCGTGAACGGGTGTGCGAGAAACCCGACCGTCATGGCCTGCGGAAGGGAGCCTACTCCCTGTGGCAATTGCGGCCAGCGCCGCAGACGCCCCCCACGGAGCTACCCACAGCGGCGGAGGCGTGAAAACGTGTGACCGGCGGCGAGAAGAGGCGACAGAGAGGCAAACGGTGGAACAGGAAGCGTCTCGCCGCGCACTCGTGTCCAACATCCTTACTCGTGTCCAACATCCTTACTCGTGTCCATCCGCACGATAAACCGCGTGAGTGACCATGAGTGGACGTGTTGGCCATATGTGAAACGGACTGGGCGCTTAACCGCCAGGTTCTCGCGCCTGCCGCTCCGTCCCTTGCGCCGGTGCGCTATACTGGCCATGCAACCAGCCGCATCATGAGATGGCGCGGAAGGACGCCCTTGCGCTGCCGCCAGCGACAAGGAGGGTATGAATGAACACGCGCTCCCGCTCGAGGTGGTCCGCCATCGCGCAGAAGGGCCTGCTCCTGCTGGCCGCCGCCCTGCCCATCGTCTCGATCTTTGTCCCCTGGGGCTACAGCTACCTGCCCTTGCCCAACTCCCAAGACCCTGACCCGACGACTATCTTCTATGAAGTCCCGTGGGATCGCTGGACACGGTCCTTGGATGAATTGCTTCATGCGTCCTATCACGCGAACGACCGATATACCCTGATAGGGACCGCTGGGGCCATCTTGTTTGGACCGCCGCTCTTGTTGGCGATCCTGGCAGTGTGGAACCTCGTGAGAGGACGACGAGCTTCTCTCGCTCTGCGCTGGGCGCTGGTCATCATCGGAATCCTCGGTCTGCTGTGGACAGGCGTGCAGTGGATCTATGTGATACTTACGAACTATAGTTCCGCTACTTCCTACGGCACTGCACTCGCCTTGGCTGGTTTTCTCTATGCGCTGCTGGCGGGACTGTTCGGATGGGTCTCCCGGCCCGCAAACGCATCCATCCCACCATGGTTCGCTACGCGGACGATTCGGTCAGCGTAACGCATGCGGGAACCGCCCAAGTGCGAGAAGCGTGCCACCGCCGGCCCCACCTGGTCACCGACAAAGGCTGGCAAGAACCTCAATCTCCAGAAAATGAGCGCCTTGCCCACATCCCATGGCTTGGTTCGGCTCATGGCCGTTGCTCGCTCTTCCCGCTTTTCGAGCGCAGGCGTGAACGGGAAATGACCCATTCCTCCTTCACCTGCCGCGCGGGAATGAGGAGGACGCGAGACGACTCGCCGTTGCTGTCCAGGTGGTCTCCCAGTAACGTCTCATCCTTCCACGACAAGACAAAATAGTCATAGGTATCGACCAGATTACTACAGTCAAGCTCAATGTAGACCGCCGTCACATCCACGGTTCCGCTCAACACGTAGGAAAAGTCCGCTTCCATCTGATCTTGCCCATAGTATTCGGCCAGCCCCTCCAGCAGGGAACCGCTCTGCTCGATGCGCAGCACCCATTCTGGCCATAAGGGCCAGGTTTGATCTGGAAAGATCACACTGGACCACAGGCCGCTGAGGTTGAGCAATTCATCGCCACCCATGTCGGCGCCCTCCATTCCGCCCAACCCTGCTTGGGCCCTCGTGCTTGCTCACGTGGTCGCCGCTTGAGTCTCTGCCATTTCTGCTCATCCTATCACGCTTGCCGAATAAGCTTTCATGGATCAAGGCGCTCATTTTCTAGATATTGAGCGTCTTGCTCCTCTCCCCCCACCGGGGCGTCGTACCTGAGGACAGGTCCGCAATCCACCCGCCGGCCGATGCGCGCCCGCCGCTTCCACCGCATACTCCTCTTGCGAGCCTGTGACCATCCGGTGAACATCGCAGAACAGCAGCGTACAGAGGAGAACCGGCATGCTGCCAACGTCTAGAGGACGTTCCACCACGACTGATCTCGCCGCCCCTATCATCCAGGTCGAGGACCTCACTCGCATCATCGCCACGCGCGCCCAGCGAACCGTCATCCTCGACGGCGTGAGCTTCAGCGTCCCAGCGCAGTCGCTCTTCGCCATTAACGGCCCCTCCGGCAGCGGCAAATCCACGCTGCTCAACCTGCTGACTGGTATCGACCGCCCCACGAGCGGGAAGGTTCTTTTCGGTGGGAAGGAATTGCGCGGACGCAGCGAGAACGCACTGGCGCGCTGGCGTGGTCGCAATGTCGGCATCGTCTTCCAGTTCTTCCAGCTCATCCCGACGCTGACCGCGCTGGAGAACGTCCTGCTGGCGCTGGAACTGGGTGGTGGCGGCAGGCTGCCACGTCGCCAATGGCGCACACGCGCGCTTGAGTGCCTGGAGACGGTCGGCTTGGCTGCATATCCGCGCCGTCTGCCCAGCGAACTCTCCGGCGGGCAGCAGCAACGGGTCGCCATCGCCCGCGCGCTCGCCAACGATCCGCCCGTCCTCGTCGCCGACGAGCCGACCGGCAACCTTGACTCGACAACCGCTCATCAGGTCTTCGATACGCTCGCCGGGCTGCTCGAACGCGGCAAGACCGTCATCTACGTCACCCATGACCGCGAGATGGCAAGCCGCGCCAGCGCCCGGATTGAGTTGCTTGATGGGCGCATTGTCGACGAAGAGGGAGCTAGCGCGATCGTGCGTCCTGAGGGTGTGGGAGGCGCGTCATGAGCCGCTTCTTCAGCGCGCGCCTGCGCAAGTCGCTGGCCGATGTGACGCGACGCAAGGGACGCACACTCCTGGTGACGCTGGGCATCTTCATCGGCGTGTTCGGCCTGACGGTCATCAACAGCGTCGAAGATACGCTCGTCAACGCCTTCGCCTACACGCGCGGCTATCAGGCGACCCAGCCCGACTTCCAGATGTCGGTGGACCGGCTGGACCCAGCGCTCCTACCTACCCTGCGCGGCGTTGCGAACGTCAGATCAGTCCAATACGTCTCACTTCTGAGCGCCTGCTGGCAGCCCGGCGACGCCGAATGTCGCGTCGGCATAGACCTCGTCAGTTATCCCGATCTCCCGCAGGTGAATGCGTTCCAGTTGACCGCCGGGCGCTATCCCGGCCCAGACGGCCCTGGCGAACTCGTCATGGAGCAGGGCGACCGCAGCCTCCACACCTTTGCCGTTGGTGACAAGATCACCCTCTCCACTGCCGGGCAATCCACCGAGGCGACGGTGGTCGGGCTGGCGCGCACGCCGGGTGTGAATCCCGCCGCGACAGGCGACGCCCGCGCCTATATGAGCGACGCAGGCCTCCAGCAGGTGTACGACGCGCTCGGCGCTCCAGTCGAGACGCGCCCGGACGGCCAGCAGGTTCCGGCGTTGCAACACCACATCCTGGTCACGTTTGTGGCTACGGGAGGCCAGGCCGCCACCGCAGCGACGGCGCTCCAGGAGACGCTGCGCGCGCACGACGTGACCATCCTCGACTCCGGCTTCGCGCCGAAGGTCAGCGTGGCGGAGTTGGACGGCATCAACGGCGTCTTCCTCCTGCTGCGTATTCTGGCGCTGCTGGCCGTCGCTTTGAGCGCGCTGCTGATCCTGAACACGATCACCACGCTCGTCACCGAGCAGACCGCCATCATCGGGACGCTGAAGGCGATTGGCGCCACGCGCGGCGTCGTCATGCGCGGTTATCTGCTCACCGTCGCCATCTACAGCGTGCTGGCGACCCTCCCCGCCATCGCGCTTGGACTCTACGCCGGGAACCTTCTTGCGTCCATGCTCGCGCCGCAGATCCCACTAGAATTAGGGCCGTTTACTATCGCGCCGTGGGTGGTCGCGCTCAGTCTGGCGGTCGGCCTCGGCGTTCCCATCCTGGCGGCGCTCTTTCCTCTGTGGAATGGGACGCGTGTCACCGTGCGCGAGGCGCTCTCCGCCTATGGTATCGGCGCCGAGCAGGGGCGTGGCGCAGCGTCGCGTCTTGGCCAGCGGTTGAACGGGGTCTCACAGACGACCTGGCTAGGGCTGCGCGGCCTCTTCCGCAAACGCTGGCGCGCGGCGCTCTCACTGACGACGCTCAGCCTAGCCGCCGCCTGTTTTCTGGTCGTGCAGACAGCCACCGCGTCCGTCAACGACACCATCGGCGCGGTGCGCGCGCCGCTCTCCGCCGATATGACGGTGAACTTCAAGAATCCCGCGTACTTCAGCACGATTGCGGCGCAGCTTCAGGCGCTGCCGAACGTGGCGGGCGTCGAACGCTACGGCGCGACCAACGCCTCCACCTCCTGGGGCACGCTCCAGACCTACGGCTACGAGCCAGACACGCGACTGTATCATTACCAACTCACGAGCGGGCGCTGGATACAGCCGGGCGAGACGAACGTCATCCTGCTCAGCGACGCCGCGCTGGCAAAGACCGGCCTCGCCCTCGGCGACACGATCACGCTGACCAACAACTTCGGCGCGACGACTGAGATCACACTGACCATCATCGGCACGATCAAACAGTCCATCGACGTGCTGGGGTGGATCGGCGCGGCGATCTTGCCCGTGGACACGCTCTACCGGCTCAAGGGCGTCTCTGGGGCCGAGGCATCCCAGGCGAGCAGCGCACAGATCATCGTTGGCGCGCGCGATCGCTCGCTGGATGCGGTGAACCAGCTCGCCGCGCAGGTCAGCGCCGTCGTCAATCCCGGCGGAGCCAGCAGCGACGATCCTGGCTACTATTCAGGCGCGAACGGGACCATCGACACCATTCACGAATACGTCACGCGCAGGCAGGCCGACGCCTATCTCCTCTATTACCTGCTCTACGCGCTGGCGCTGGTGGTTGGCGTGGTGGGCGCGCTGGGGCTGGCGAACGCGCTGGTGACCTCGGTGCTGGAGCGGCGGCGCGAGATCGGGCTGCTGGGCGCGATGGGCGCGAGCGGGCGACAGGTGGCGCGAGTCTTCTGGGTGGAGAGCCTCTCGCTGGGCGCGCTCTCCTGGTTGATCGGCGCGATGCTGGGACTGCCGCTGGCCTGGGCCTTCGTGCAGACCTTCGCCTGGACGGTGATGCCGGTGGATTTCTCCCTGGAGCCGCTGGCGTTCGCGGCGTCGCTCGTCGCGGTCCTGGCGATCGCGACCATCGCCAGCGTCGCGCCCGCCTGGCGAGCGTCGCGCCTGCGCATCGCCACGGCGCTGCGCTATGAATAGAAGGGACGAGAGACATGATCGTAAACGATGCCATGATTGAAGCGCCACGACGCACGGGGCGCTGGATCGCCCTGCTGGTGGCTGGGGCTATGATAGCGGGAGCGGTGGGCGTCACGCTCTGGCTAACCGTCCGGCGACCCGACGCCTCTGCGCAGGAGTATCGGCGTCCGACCCCACCCGTCGCGCTGCCTGCGGCGTATTACCAGACAGTGGAAGAACAGATAGCGCATGGATTGGGGTTGAGCGTCGCTCAGATGAAAGCGGGGATACGCGCCGACCCTGGGGAGGGGCTGTTCGGTGTGGCGACGGCGCAGGGCGTCTCGCCCGACCAGCTCTACAGCATTGAGATTGAGGCGCACACAGTAGCCAGCGCGCGGATGGTCGCGAGCGGCGTCTGGACACAGCAGCAGGCCGACGCGACGGTTCAGTACTGGCAGGGACGCGGAGCGAAGGCGCTCGGCAGTGACATGACGGACTGGTTTGCGCATCGGTGAGAAAAGGAGACGCCATGAAGACACGACGGCGGCGCTTTGGCGGCCTCTTCTGGCGCATGGCGCTCTCCTACCTCGCGGTGAGCGTCGTCGCCACGCTCATCGCCATCCGGGCCAGCCGCTACGAATGGCCCTTCGACTTCCTGCGCGACAGCGACCTCGTGCATACCTTCAACCATTTCTTCGACAACCAGACCAACGGCACAATACTGATTATCGCGGTGATCGCGCTGATTGGCCTCGTGACCGGCGCGCTGATCTCAGCCAACCTGCGCGGCAGGATCGTGCGCATTGCGGCAGCGGCGCAGGCGTGGAGCCAGGGCGATTTCTCGTCGCCCGTGCGCGACCGGAGCAGCGACGAGCTTGGGCAGCTTGCGCGCGACCTCAACCGCATGGCCGAGCAGATCCAGACGTTGCTCGCCTCGCGCCAGGCGCTGGCGGTGGTGGAGGAGCGCAACCGACTGGCGCGCGACCTGCACGACACCGTGAAGCAGCACGTCTTCGCCAACGCGCTGCTCGTGCGCGCGGCGCGCAAACAGCTCGACCGCGACCCCGACGCCGCCAGAGCGCGGCTGGAGGAGGCCGAACAGCTCGCCGAACAGACACAGCAGGAGCTGATCAACCTGATCGGGGCGTTGCGTCCGGCGGCGCTCGCGGATAAAGGCCTGATGGGCATGCTACGCGCATACGTCGAGGAATGGTCACAACGCACCGGGATTACGGTTGACCTTCGCGCGCAAGGCGAGCGGCTCACTCCTCTCGACACAGAGGAGGCGTACTACCGCGTCGCCCAGGAGGCGCTGACCAACGTCGCGCGCCACAGCCGGGCGAGCCACATCGAGATACACCTGACGTGGACAGACGAGTCGCTGGAGATGATCATACGCGACGACGGGCAGGGCTTTGTCGTGGAAGAATCGGCCGGGAAGGGCCTCGGTCTGGCGAGCATGCGTGAACGGGTAGAAGCGCTCGGTGGCGCGCTCACCATCAGCAGCGGGGCGAGTGGGACATCTCTTGAGGCGCGAACGCCACTGGCTAGCGCCATCGCGCAAGAAATGGAGGTAGGCGCATGAGCGAGCCGATCACGGTGATGATCGTGGATGACCACGCCGTCGTGCGCCAGGGCATCCACGCGCTGCTCGACGCCGAGGGCGGCTTCCAGGTCGTCGGCGAGGCGGGGTCGGGTGGCGAGGCGGCGCTGCTCGCGGCGGACCTCGCGCCTGATGTCGTCCTGATGGACCTCGTGATGCCGGAGATGGACGGCGTGACGGCGACGCGGCTCATCAAGCAGCAGAGCCCGCGCTCGCAGGTGATCGTGCTCACCTCGTATCACGAGGATGAGCATATCTATCCAGCGATACGCGCCGGCGCGCTCTCCTATCTGCTCAAGAGCGTGGGCCTGGACGAACTGGTCGGCGCTGTGCGCAAGGCGGCGCGGGGCGAGGCCACACTGCATCCGCACGTCGCGGCGCGGCTGGCGCAGGAATTGCATGGCGCGTCCGCCGGGACACGCTGGCTCTATGACACGCTTAGCGAGCGCGAGCGTGAGGTGCTGAATCTTATCGCCACGGGGCTGACCAATGCGCAGATCGCCGAGCGGCTGGTCATCAGCGAGCGGACGGTCAAGAGCCACGTCAACAACATCCTCAGCAAGCTCCAGGTCGCTGACCGGACACAGGCGGCGATCTTCGCCTGGCGTGAGGGCGTTATCGGGCAATAGCGGGTGCAAGTGATGACCTCACCCCCTAACCCCTCTCCCGCAAGGAGAGGGGTTAGGGGGTGAGGTCCCTGATGCTATACTGTGCGCTGTGCGCCGTTGGGCGCCATTTCTGGCTTATAACACATCGCCAAAGGAGCCGATAGCCCATGCCGGAGCAGTATATCGTCGTCACGCGCGACGAACCCATCGCCACCGCCACCATCAACCGCCCCGACAAGCTCAACGCGCTCAACTGGGCGCTCGTCGCCGAGCTGGCCGATCGGCTGGAGGAACTGGACGCCGACGACGCCATCCGCTGCGTCGTTCTCACTGGCGCGGGAGACAGAGCCTTCGCGGCCGGAGCCGATATCGCCGAGATGGCCGACGCGACGCCTATCCAGATGGCCGCTGGCGCGTTCACGGCGTGGGACCGCATCCGCCGCATCAAGAAGCCCCTCATCGCGGCGGTGGGCGGCTACGCGCTGGGCGGCGGCAACGAGCTGGCGATGCACTGCGACATCATCATCGCCAGCGAGAAGGCCAAGTTCGGCCAGCCGGAGGTCCTCATCGGCGTCATGCCCGGCGCCGGCGGCACCCAGCGCCTGGCCCGCACCATCGGCAAATACCACGCGATGGAGATCTGCCTGACCGGCGACCAGTTCACCGCGCAGCAGATGGCGGACTGGGGCCTCGTCAACCATGTTGTCCCCGATGGCCAGCATCTAGAAGAGGCGCAGAAGCTGGCGCGCAAGATCGCCGCCCAGGCGCCTGTCGCCACCCGGCTCATCAAAGAGGCGATCCTCACCAGCTTCGATGCGCCGCTGGAGTCCGCGCTGAACTACGAAAAGCGCCTCTTCGCGCTGCTCTTCTCCACCGACGACCAGAAGGAGGGCATGGCGGCCTTCCTGGAGAAGCGCAAGCCTGAATGGAAGGGCCACTAGAGGGAGCGGTGTGTCATGGCGGAACAAGATGAGGTCGTGATCCTCGCAGCGGTGCGCACGCCCATCGGCAAATACGCGGGCGCGCTCAAAGACGTGCGTCCAGACGATCTCGCCGCGCTGGTGATCGCCGAGGCGGTCAAGCGCGCAGGCGTCGCTCCAGATGCCGTCGAGGATGTGATCCTCGGCTGCGCGAACCAGGCCGGTGAGGATAACCGCAACGTCGCGCGCATGGCGCTGCTGCTGGCTGGGCTGCCGGTCACGGTCGCGGGGCAGACGGTCAACCGGCTCTGCGGCTCCAGCCTCCAGGCGGTCAACAGCGCCGCCAACGCAATCCGCGCGGGTGAGGGCGAGGTCATTGTCGCAGGCGGCGTCGAGAGTATGACCCGCGCGCCCTACGTCCTGGGCAAGCCGGAGGCCGCTTTCGCGCGTGGCAAGATGGAGTTGCAAGACACCACGCTCGGCTGGCGCTTCATCAATCCCAAGCTCAGCGCGCTGCACCATCCCTACAGCATGGGCGAGACGGCGGAGAACGTCGCCACGAAGTATTCTGTCAGCCGCGAGGAACAGGACGCCTTCGCCCTTGAAAGCCAGCGCCGCACCGTCACTGCGATCGACGCCGGGCGCTTCAAAGATGAGATTCTCGCGGTCGAGGTCCCCGCTGGCAAGGGCGCGACGGAGCCGTTCGCCGTGGACGAGCAGCCGCGCCGCGACACCACGCTGGAACGTCTGGCGAAGCTCAAGCCGGTCTTCCGCGAGGGTGGCAGCGTCACGGCGGGCAACTCGTCGGGCATCAATGACGGAGCGGCGGCGCTGGTCCTCGCCTCGCGGCGCTGGGCGGAGGCGCAGGGCAAGCGTCCCCTCGCGCGCATCGTGAGCGGCGCGGTGGCGGGCGTCGACCCCGCCTACATGGGCCTCGGCCCGATTCCTGCTTCGCAGAAGGCGCTCAAGAGGGCTGGCGTCACAACGGGTGACCTGGATCTGGTCGAACTGAACGAGGCGTTCGCGGCGCAGGCGCTGCCCTGCATGCGCGAGCTGGAGCTGGACCCGGCGCGCGTCAACGTCAACGGCGGCGCGATCGCGCTGGGGCATCCGCTCGGCTGCTCCGGCGCGCGCATCCTGACGACGTTGCTTCACGAGCTGATGCGCCGCGATGGGCGCTACGGGCTGGCGACGATGTGCATCGGCGTCGGGCAGGGCGTCGCAACGGTGATCGAACGACTTTGAGAGTCGCGTCAGTGACGATGGATGCCTTCGGGAGGCCCACAAAGAAGGCACACAGGCGTCAGCCGAATTGGGCGCCAACAGTCACGGCGTGACGCCATCGAGTGCCCGGTGAACCCCTACCCGGCGTATCCCACCTTCTGACGGGTGAGCCGTTGCACCACCGCCAGCATCCTCACTACTTCGTCTCGCGCAGGCGTCGAACCCCGGTTGACTACCTCATCGCGCACCTGGATGGCCTGTTGAATCTCGTCCATATCGCCACGCGTCACTGCCCGGGCTTCGCGCAGATCGTTCAGCGCCTGCTCCAGAGAAAACGGCTGTTTTTGCCGAACACCTCTTTCGGAGCGTGCGCGGACCGCCGTCTTCAACTAGTCCTCGAGAATGATCCCCAGCTCGGTAGCAGCGGCGCTGAGACGACCCCGCCTGAGCTGGCTCCTGGCGATCACGAGCCTTGTGGACGCTCGCGTCCGGCGCGATCCATTCCGGATGAAGGTCCCAATCCGCGCCAGTACGATGCCGATTAAATCACCCAGCGTGCCTCCGATAATCGTGTAGAGTGGCAGGAGTACGAGAAGGCCGACTACCCGCACGACTGCGCCCGCGACCGGGGCGCTTTGCGTGGCGCTCGGTAGGATCGGGCTCGTAAAAAACATGATCGTGTTGGGCGCCAAGAGGGCTGCGGCCCCCAGCAGGACGACTGCGGAGCCTATCCCCGCAACCAGAGCCGCCCAAGCTCCCATGAACGCGCCAGCGGCGACCTTGTTGACCTGCCAGGAGACGAGTATGCCACCGACCACGCTGATGAGCCCCGCCGTGGCAAGTAAAGTGGACATATTTTCAAACAAGTACGGCGGTAGCGCTCCCCAATCCGATAACTCGCCGCCGAATGTTTGGGCGATGACCGCAAAGAACACGAACAGAGCGCAGCCCACGCCATAGCGAGTGATCGTCGCTGATTCGGCGTCCACCTGGCGTGTGTCTCTGAGGGCAAAGAACGCATAAATGGCGAGCGCAACGGCTCCTGTGATGGTGTAGATCAGGGTCAGCCCATCCGACAGCGCCGCTGGATAGCGAGCGAAAAGGTACGCAGTGAGGGCGACGACGGCTCCGATCCCAACGAGCAAGAGGCGGCGGATCCAGGCTAGATTACGTCCCTTGATATCACGTCCCTCGAAATCACGCCTCTTGGAAGTGGTAGCCGTACTCATCTGCCTTCCCTCCTTCGGTCCATCTGTGGTCGACACAGGCGGTCGTGGACTCGGCCAGAAGCTACATGGCCACATCGGGACAGCGGCGTTCCGCGCCTTCGATGCGACTCACGCTCCGAGCAGCGGGCAGAGTCCGCTTCACAGAGCAAGTGAGCAACCAGCGGCATGTTGGCGGCCGACTTTCGAAAAAGAGCCGTGTTATACGACCAAGTCCAGTTGCGTCGAAACATCGAGCGGCCCGGCGTCATTATACGCAGGTCGGACAGACAAGCGCTTACGCGGTAATCAGAGCGCAGCTTCCAGGGTAAAGGCTGAATAGGTTAAGGACGGGCGAAAGGTAGCGTCCCAATCGAGCGATTGATCTGTCAATCAACACTCCCACTGGATGCCACGTGAGACGAGTTTTTACGCGCCGCGCCAAATTCGCCCGTTTTCCCCTTGCGCCGCTCCGTCACATGCGATTTAATAGCGAGTGGATGTCGCGCGGACGTGGTGGAAGTGGCAAGGAACGCTACCCGAGGAGGCGGCGATGCGACGGAGACAGCGCTATACTGTGCATAGACGCCTGCTGCTCACGTTTCTCCTGCTCGGCTGCGCTGGCAGCTTCGTCCTTGGCCAGGAGATGGCCAGAGCGCTCGCAGAGATTCCCGTCTACGCCGCCCAGTCTCTGACCTTCTCTGGGGCTGGCATCACCGCCTCGCTTGTCACTCCCATTCAGGTGAGTGGCGCCATCGGCCAGCCCACGCCACAAGCAAAAGTAGTGAAGCAACCAAGCAAGCCAACGACGAAATCAAAGGGCAACGGCCCATCTTCCAAACCAACGACGCCGAAACAGTCGCCAGCGAAGTCGCCGCCCATTGTGCTGCCTGGAACTCCGGTCCAGGTTTCTCCGAACGCGTCTCCCTGCGCGAGCGCATCGTGTCTCCCTGGTGTCAAACCAGCGCCTCCCGTCGTCCCACCTCCAGCCACGGCTCCAACTGGAATCGCCAGCAATGAAACTGGCGCTTCCACTGGCTCCTTGGACGGCTCCTCCACTGCCTCTCCCAGTGGCGCGCCCCCCCTTCAATGCGAGCCGCATGGACTTGTTTCGCGGCATGCGTCTCCTGCGCAGCGAGAGATGCATGCGCGCTGCGCTTCCACCATGCCGGCAAACGGCGTATCACCCGCGAAAAAACCGAAGCCAGCCTCGCCAGTTGTGATTGCGACTCCCGGCGCAATTGACGCGCCCCAAGAAACACTCCCAGCGCCGGTCGTCAATCCCGTTGCGCCCGTCCCGGCGACGAATATCGACCTGGCGCCTCCGATCCAGCCAGCGGATGCCACTATCCTTCCTCCAGCAGGAAACAGCCCGCTGTCGAGCTCGGCGACAGTATCCGCAGATCCGGATGATCAGAATCCAGCACTCATGCCAGCCACGCCAGTGACCGACCAGCAGCCACAGAGCTAGCTCTCCTGGTTCGATTCGCCCTCTCAAGATGCCCTGTACCACTAGCCGCTTGCCAAGCGCGCCAATCTGTGGCACTCTAGCAACTACGCGTCTGACGCCCTGGCCACCGCAATGGGCGCCGCGCGCTTGTCAAACTGGAATCATTCATGGAGGGATTGCGCATGCAACAGCAACAACAGACCGGCTTCAAATACACGTTCTGAAAGACACAAAGGCTCGCTCGCGATAATTCTTACTGATGCTGATATTTCAAGGCTTCGTGTGGCAAACAGGCTGTTACCTTGAGAGACACATTAACGCTTTCCACGCGGTTGCCGCAACGATCTGACTGCTAAAGTAAAAGGGGCTTGGCGCGCTTCATTTCGCAAATGTGCGCGCACATCGCCGAGTCGGTGGTAGTGTCGGAAACTAAAGGTCCAGTACCTGCTCAAGCCACCTCAGCCGATCCTGTGTCGCTTTTGGGATTGCCAGCGCGTGATCGGTGGCGTATGCGTGTGTCTCCTTCGGGGATGGCGCGGCGGCGTAGACAGCCTCCGCGTCAGACTGTGATACATAGATGTCCTGTTGCGCGAATTGCAGATACAACCCTTTAAGCTGAGTATGTGGCAGATTTACAGCTGGGTCGAAGATGGCCATGTGCAGAATGAATGCGTCGCGTTCCCCGCCACCCAGGGGATCGATCAGCAGACTCCAGGCGCTCAAGTGGCTGGTCGGAGTCATCAGGACGCTATAGCTCATACGATGATCGACGGCGAGCAGGATGCAGCCGAACATCGCGCCGAAGTCGTGTCCCACGTAGGCGATACGCGTTGGGTCAATACCAGGCTGGGCCAGTAGCACATCGAGGTCGCGACGGAGTTCGATCACCTGTTCAATGGCCATCGCCATATCGTAGCTCGGCTTTCCGGCGATGTTCGTTGACCAGAGCGCTTCGACGAGGAGCGAGGCTGAGCCTGTACGCGCCAGGGCAAGCGCGTCGTCCACGAACTCTGTCCGGTTTGTGGTCGCGGCGTTACCCAACCAGTGCACAAACAGGACGCCACGATACGGGCCTTGCCCCGCAGGAAACACGAGCGTGGCGGTGATCATCCCAGTCACAGGGCTAGGGTAGGTAATGTCCTGCAGCGTGACTCCTCCCTCGGCGCTATGCTTGGGGCCTAACTGCAAGCATAGCGGCGCGGACTGGTCGTAGGCATAGAGCGGAACCGATTCTGCGAAGGTGACCGGTGTGGCGCTCGCGCGAACGGTCATGTCGACGCTGCGTGGCGTGTGACGCAAGCTAGATCCGCAGTGGGACTGGGCGCATGACCAGGTAGCGTGGCGCTGCCCACAGCGGTAGTGCCACAGCCAGTGAGGCTGACAAGCAGCGTGACCAGGAGTGTCATCAGGCGGAGATAGTCACGGTGACGTCTTTGGGAGGGTACAGCGAACACTAGTGTTGCCTCCAGATCCCATCCTTGTGAGAGAATCGAACGGATTCGATAGGCATTCCTTGTTCACGCTGTGATGGGCTCACGCACGAGCCAGTCGTCGCCGTGAAGTTGAGCTTCAACAGGATATCGTCACTCACCGTGATCTTCACGACAGCGGTTGTCTGTGGCGGTTTCATCTCGAAGTCCTGAAGATGGATAGTGGCGCTGGCCGCACCAGTGAGCGTATTGTTTGCCAACTGGCCGGTGACGCTGAAGTTTGTTGGCCGCATGACGCCATGCAGCGTCAGGTCTCCAGTCAGAGGAAACGTCACCTGCTTGCCGGCGCCGTACGTGCCAGGAAGCGCCTGTGCGTTGCTCACCACAAAACTGGCGAACGGATATTTGTCTGTCTCGAAGGTGTCGGTCCGCACATGCGCATCACGCTCCGCTGCGCCACTGTTAAGCGTTCGCAGGTCGACCATGACATGCACCGCCGCTACGATCGGTGACGGCTGGGCGCCAAATTGGATATCGCCTGTGACATCTCCTGTCTCGCCCGTTACTGTGCCAGGCAGGGGTTGACCTTCCGCTTGAAAGTGGGCGTCATATGAGGCGCTGGACTTCGCCGTGTCAATATGAAACGTGGAAAGCCCGGTTGGATCCGGTGTAGCTGGTGTGCATGAAGCCACCGGTCCGGGCGTCTGTGTTCCGGCGCGTTGGATCGTCGGACGACCACCGAAGACCAGCAGCCAGATGGCCGCCGTACCGAAGGCGAGTGCCACAAGGGGCGCAATCACCGCAATAGTTACTATCCGTCGCCGCACGCCTCGTGTCCTTTCAACAAAAGGAATTGTCCTTACTTGCCACTTCGCTGTTCAAACTGAGCGAGTGATGCGTTCAGAGGAAGAGTAGCGGTAGGGTGTTATAGAAAGGGCTATAGGGACGTAATAGCGCGCTATCGACGAGCGTCTAAGCGCGTAGCGGTTGAGTGAGGGTAGTTACAAGGGGGCGCCATGTTGATCCGGGCGAACCTCCCGAAGTGCTTGCCACCACTCCTTGGGCGCGAAGGCGAATTAGGTCAGGTGGGGCCAGCGCTTGGCCACTCAAGATTGCTGACGTTGACTGGACCTGGCGGCGTCGGGAAGACCCGTCTGGCGCAACAACTCGCGTGCGATGCCCAACCGAAGTTCCCCGATGGTGTCTGGTGGGCCGATCTTGGGGCGCTGACAGAGCCAGAGGCACTCGCAGATTACATCTCCGCCACCATGAGAGCCCCTGACGCCCCAGCCGGGCCGGCAATAGACCGACTGCAGAATTATGTGGGCGACCGGACGGTTCTGCTTGTGCTCGATAACTGCGAACATCTCATCGAAGCGGTCGCATGTCTCTGTGAAGCTTTCTTGCAGGCGTGCCCAACCGCGCAGATTCTGGCCACTAGCCGCCAAGCCCTTGGTGTGTCCTATGAGAGCGTATGGCTTGTGCCACCGCTCGCTGTGCCGCCGGTGTCTCCAGAAAAGGCGTTCACTGACCTCGACGCCTATGGCGCAGTGCAGCTATTTGCCTACCGCGCCGGGTCGATAGCGCCCGGCTTCGAGCTGACTAGCCAGAATTGCGCTGCGGTGGCGCGAGTCTGTCGCCGCCTTGATGGCCTGCCGCTGGCGCTCGAGTTAGCCGCAAGCTGCCTCAATATCCTGTCGGTGGAGCAACTCGATGCGGAGTTGGAGCGCACAAACCATCTCCTCGTCCACGGCCAGCGCACGGCTCCCCCCCGCCAGCATAGTCTGGACGCGACCATCGAGTGGAGCTACAACTCGTTGACTCTGGATGAGCAGACGCTCTTCCGGCGGCTGTGCCAGTTGAGAGATTCCTTCGATCTGGAGCTTGCCGCAAGGGTGGGCGACTTCGAGCATGGTGTCATGCTCAATCACCTCAAACACCTGGTCGATAAATCGTTGGTTCAGGTAGTCACCTCTGACGGCGTCCCGCGCTACCGCATCTTACAAACGCTGGCTCACTTTGGCCGCGAGCGGCTCTGCCTGTCGGGTGAGGAGTACCAGACTTCAGTGCGCTATTGTGACTGGGGACGCGCGCTCGTAGAGGCTGTGGTTCGCGAGCCCGAGTGTCAGCGGACCAGCTTCGATTCCGTGGAACTGAACCTCGGTCATCTGCGCGGGATTTTGCACTGGATGCTCCACCACGGGATGACGCAGGAAGCCACTACATGGGTGACAGCGCTCCAGGGTTTCTGGCGGGAACGAGGACGACTGGCTGAGGGGAGGCGCTGGCTCGAAGTAGGCTTGACCGGGCGAGACGCCATCTCCGCGCTTGTGCGTGGCAGGGCACTACTAGCGCTAGGGGTATATGCCTCATGGCAAGGCGACGATCGCCAGGCGATAACCAACTGCAAGGAAGCGTTGCGGCTTTTCGGTGATCTCCAGCGTCCACGTGGCGTCGCAATGAGCTTGTTTCGACTTGGCTCAGCGGAGCGGCGTTCAGGCGAATACGAAGACGCAACGGCGCACTTAACCATGAGTTTTGAAGCCTTCGCTGCGCTCGGCGAGGCCGCAGGTATGGATATGGCGCGCTACGGACTGGGGCTCGTCGCGCTGGCCCAAGGCGATGCGGGGGTCGCGATTACTCAGTTCGAGGAATGTCTCGCTAACTTCCGCGCGCGCGGCGATGTGGTCGGATGCGCTCCGACGCTGATGAGCCTCGGCGTGGCTGCTCTGGAACGCGGAGACTTTGCTCTTGCGGAGCAGAGGCTCAACGAGACCCTTGAATACAATCGCGCATTGAAGGACACGTTCGCTGTCGGATATGCGCTGGTCTACCTTGGCCAGGCGCTCTATCTGCAAGGGCGCAACACAGAGGCGCGAGCTTGTCACTCCGATGCGCTTGCGCTCGCGTGCTCAACTAGTACGCCAGAATTGCTCAATCGACTGTTCGATGGCCTTGCAGCGCTTGCAGCGAGTGATGGTGATCTGAGAAGCGCCGCGTATCTGTGGGGAGCCGCCGAAGCGATCCATACGACGGGGAGCACGCGCTATTGGCCAGCAGAGCGGAAGCGCCTGGAAGAAGCACTAGCAGCAGTGCGGCCCGGTGTTGATAATTCGCCTGACGAGACATTCGTTGCAGCGTGGACGATGGGACGCGCGATGGTGTTGGACGAGGCGTTAAAGTTGGCCAGGCAGGTCGCTCAAACGCTTCCAGTCGACAGTGGTGTCGACGCAGCTGCGCAAGAGCGGTCGCGCGGCCATGAAGCCAGAACTGAGGCGACAAGCATCCCTCCCTTGCGGATTCATGCTCTCGGAGCCGTCTGCATACAGCGCGGTAAGTATGAAGTGACAACGCAGGATTTCACCTATAGCAAAGGCAGGGAGCTTCTCTTCTACTTATTGTTGAATGGCCCACGCAGTAAGCAGCAGATTGGACTCGCTCTCTGGCCAGATATTTCGGAGGAGCAGTTACGGACCACTTTTCGCGTTGTCGTCTACCACCTCCGACGAGCATTAGGAGGCTCTAGCAGAGTTGTGAGAGTGGGCGGACGGTATAAGCTGGTTCGCAACGCTGCTGACTGGTTCGATGTCGAGGAGTTCGAGACTGCGTTCGCCGAAGCCAAACGGTGCCTTCAAGGCGAGTCCGAAAGAGCGATAGCGCAGCTGGAGGCGGCAAGATCCCTTTATCGTGGAGATGTCTGCGAGGACCTAACGGCAAGTGAGTGGCTGCTCGAGGCGCAGAGCGAGTTGCGGAGGAAGGAACTCTCCGTCCTTATCTCGCTGGGCGACGCGTACCTCGAAGTTGGCCAACCCCGACAAGCACTTGAGAGCTTCCTTGAAGCGGTCAAATACGACAGATACTGTGAGGATGCCCATCGAGGTGTTCTGCGCTCCTATCTGCTCCTACATGACTACACGCAGGCAGCGCACTATTACCAACACCTGCGTGCGCAGTTCGAGCAAGAGCTAGACGTGGCTCTGGCCCCTGAAACTCAGGCGGTTCTATGGTCCGCGTTAAGGATAGGAGCAGGCGCTGCGATGCCGGGGACTAAGGCGTAGACCCGAATTTCTGGATGAGCGTGTACGCGTCGAGGAATGTCAGCCACTTTCGAGTCCTCCGACGCCGGCGACCTTGTTGGCGCGTGTCCGAAGAAACGGGAGCCCTGAGCAAGCCTTTGCTGCGATCATAGGCGCCTCATGGCGCGATGTTTGTCGCTTTGCGCCGGCTGGACAACGGGCGGCCGAGATCGAGGGCGTCGAGCAGTAGCCGTATGCTCAAGAATGCAAACGGCCTGCGGCGAATTGAGGAACGTAGCCCTCAACCCCATTGGCATAGCTCCAGTTGTCTGCTGCGCATATGCGCTTGTCGTTGCGCCTCTCAGCTATTGAGGTGCAGTAGACAATAGCCGAGACCTAAATGCGCGCAGTGCAATGCGCTGGCCTTTGTCTGTCCAATAGCCCTCAGTCGCATTCCTGTCCGAGTCGAGATTAGATTGACGCTACTCCGTGATTTCCTTCCGGCGCTGTCAGTGGCTGCCGCTGCGCCGGGCGCAAGACGCCGAATGTATACAGCAGTTTGTGCACATCGATTGTGTGCATTGTGTATGGCCACTTCACGCCCTCTGAGCGCATATATATACCTGCAATGCGCAAGATCACCCAGTTATCACTGGCATGGCGCCTGGCGATCGAGCGCAAGGACC
>DATAOM010000438.1:0-5719 GCA_036265775.1 Ktedonobacterales bacterium
TGATCATCTCGGCGGTGTAGAGATCGGTGATGACGATGGGCGCGCGCAACGGCAGGTACAGCTCGGCTACGCGCTGCGCGGCGGCGCGATCGGACGAGCCAAGCACCACGCGGTCGGGCTTCATGAAGTCCTCGACCGCCGAGCCTTCGCGCAGGAACTCTGGATTTGAGACGACCGCAACGTCGCACGCCGGATCGGTCACGTGCTCACGCACGATGTTGGTGACGAGATCGCCGCTGCCAACGGGCATCGTGCTCTTGTTGACGATGATCGCCGCGCCGGTGAGGTGCTGGGCGATGGAGCGCGCGGCGGACTCGACGTACTGCATATCGGCGGCGTCGCTGTTGGCAAGGGTCGGCGTGCCAACGGCGATGAAGATATAGTCCGCGCCTGAGACGGCCTCGGTGTAGTCCGTCGAGAAGCGCAGACGACCCGCGTGGACGTTATGCTTGACCAGCGGCTCCAGCCCCGGCTCGTAGATCGGCATCTCGCCCGCGCGCAGCCGCGCGATCTTCTCCGGTATCACATCCAGGCACGTGACATTATTGCCCAGCGCGGCGAAGCACGCTCCCGTCACCAGCCCGACATATCCCGTGCCCACCACGCAAATTGTCTTCATGTCGTCTGCTCTCCCATGGCGCATCACTCCCTAATGCGCTCCGTCTTCTACGTTTCTAAATATCTATTGCGTCGTGATTATGTGCGCGACGCCTATACTCTTCTATTACGTGCAACTCTGGCGAGAGGCCGCGGTAACCACCGCTAGCGCATTCTGGCGAGTCATGGCGACCCACGAACGAACGGATTCAGCCTGCGCTCCTCGCCAATTGTCGTCGCCTCGCCATGGCCAGGATAGACCCGCGTCTCGGCAGGCAGCGGGTAGAGCCGCGTGGCGATGCTCTCATAGATCGCCTCCTCGTCGCCGCCCAGCAGATCGGTCCTGCCGATCCCCCGACGAAACAGCGTATCACCTGAGAGGCAGTCGCCGCCCACAATCAGGCAGATACTCCCAGGCGTGTGCCCCGGCGTGTGGAGAACCTCGATGCGCAACGTCCCTATTTCGGGCGTCTGGCCATCGGCGAGCGTCATATCCGGCATGGCAGGCGTTTCGGGCAGCGGATAGCCAAACATCGCTCCCATCGAGCGATTCTCCGTCTCGTAGAGATAGGCGTCGGCTAGATGCGCCGCCAGCGGCGTGGCTGCAGGCAGTCCAGCTAGAACCACCTCAGTGGCGCCGATGTGGTCAAAGTGGCCATGTGTGTGCAGGACCATCTTGACCTGTGCGCCCGATTTGGCAACCGCCGCAAGGATGTTTTCTGGCTCCGCGCCGGGGTCCACCAGCAGCGCCTCGCGCGTCTCGGGACAGATGACCAGGTAACAATTCGCTTCCAGTGCGCCAACCGTGATACGCTCGATCTGCGGCTCTCCCTGCCGTGGACTCTCCATGCGCGCCTGGTCTCCCGCTCCGCTAGCTGAATTGATCCTGCGCCTGGCATACTGAGCCAGACACTTGCTCTATTATCGCATGGCGACGCAACAGCGCGATTGACACGCGCGTCATAGATTCTGATAATGGCTAATAGCCATCGTCTCTCCATCTGGAGTCAGGCCAGACATTCACCCACACGAAAGTGGCGTTCAGCATGAGCTTTCTCCCGGCGAGTTTCGCGCCGACTCTGGCGTATATCGTCATCAACATCGATCCGATCGCGTTCCATCTCGGCCCCATCGCCGTCCACTGGTACGGTCTGGCCTATGTTGTCGCCATCACGGTTGGCATGCTCGTCCTGCTGCGCTGGACGCGTCGACAGGGCATCCACGACGACCAGGTCTGGAGCGTCTTCCTGTGGGCGGCGCTCGGCGGGCTAATCGGCGCGCGCCTCTACTTCGTCATCCAGCAGCCCAACCTCGTCCAGGATTATCTGCTCAATCCAATCAACATCATCGCGGTCTGGAACGGCGGCCTCGCCTTCTTCGGCGCGATCTTCGGGGCCTGTCTCGTGCTCTTCTTTCTCGCGCCGCGTGTTGGTGTTGATCGCTGGCTCGTGCTGGATGGTGGCGTCCTCTTCGCCGCCGTCGGCCAGATCTTCGGGCGCTTCGGCAACATCGTCAACGGCGACATCCTGGGCTATGCGCTCAGCGTCACGCCAATCACGATTCCGTCCGGTGTCTGTCCCTCCTCGCCCTGCGTCGCCTATGTCTCCGATCCGAGCTTCAATCCGCTGGCGTTCGTGTACACCAACCCGGCCAGCTTCGCGCCCACCTTCATTCCCTACCTGCCCGCGCCGCTCTATGAGATCACTGCGAACCTCGTCGCGCTGGCGATCCTCTGGCCGCTGCGCTACCGGCTGCCGAAGCGTCTGCCGGGGCTGTTCTTCGTCCTCTATCTGGCGCTCTACTCGATTGGCCAGTTCGTCGTCTTCTTCTTCCGCGGCTCGGAGCCGACGATCTGGGACACGCCGCTGAAACAGGCGCAGTGGACCGCGATCTTCACGTTCCTGCTCTGCATCCCGCTGCTCTGGCTCGTCCTGCGCACCTCCCGCAAGTGGCCTTTCTCGGCGGAGCGACCTGTACCCTGGCCTCTACCCGCCGGTGGACTCGAAGCCGCCTATGCGACGGCGCTCCGGGAGGCGAATGTATCCCAGCGCAAGCCAATTGTTGTCCGCAAGAAGTCTGCAAGCGCCAGACCTCAGTCGGACACGCCCGCCATCGAGTTACCGCCCTGGGAACCACGCCGGCCCACCGGCGGCGCGCTGCGTAACCAGTTCGGCGCCAGCTAGGTTAAACTGCCTCAGGCGGTCTGGCTTAACCATCCTGGAATTCTCGGACAGAATCCTGTATAGGATCGTGGTCGGCGAGAAGATCCTCCAGCGTGTTCCGCAACTGTCGCATGCGCTCTTCTCCTAGAAGCGCTGTATACTCTGCCTCTATTTCCTTTTTCACGTGATAGGCGTCAACTAAGAATTGCCGTCCAGCGTCTGTGAAGACAATGATACTTGCCCGCTGATCGCTCGGATCGGGAAGACGCAGCACATATCCTTCATGTTCCAGGTCGGCGATGATTCGTCCCGCCGCCTGTTTCGTAATACCCGCTCGCTCGGCCAGGACGGTCGCCTGAGTTCCGTTGACATCAAGATGTGGTAGTAGCGTTGTATGCGCCATACTCAAGCGAGTGTGGCCGCGCTGACGCAATTTGCGTAGCGCTCGCTCGCTAAACGCGCGATGAGCACGCAGCAATAGGCGACCAATATGCTCCCGTCGCAGCTCTTCGAGTTGCTCGACCGTCAATGATTCCACGTCTCTCTCACTTGACATTTTAGTAACCTTAGTTTACTATATGCCACGTAGTAACTATTGGTTACTATATTGCGGAGACTCGTACCCGTCAATCTGACAAGGAGAAGAGATCGAGCCTATTATTCGCGCAGCCCCGGGCCCCTCACTTTGACCTCGATGGCCTTCACGTTCTTGGGCTTACGGCTCCAAGTCGAGGAGCCACGGAGCTTTGCACCTGGCAGCTTGAGGTCGCTCCAGGAGCAGCGAGCGATTCTCATCGCCTCAACCGTGAAGAGATCTTTATCACTCTCCAAGGGTCGCTCTCGTTCGTTCTCGATGGAGAAGAGACCGAGTTGCGCGTTGGAGACGCCTGCGTTGTGCCAGCGCATAGCTTGCTGCACGTTGCCAACCGCGGCAATGAGATTGCTCGCGCCCTGGTCTGTATTTCAGCAGACTTCAGCGCTACCTGCGAAGACGGACGGGAACTAGGAACGCCACCCTGGGCGTTATGAGGCGCCTCGTTCCTCTCTTAACGAGGAGGGGGAACAGGCGCGTGGCCCATTTCCCCTCCCTGAAAGCGTGCTATCGTTGACCGCTACTCGTAGCGGAGGACCTCCAGCGGGCGCACGCGCGTCGAGTTCCACGCCACCAGCCCGGCGACGAGAATGCAGATGAGCGTCGTCGCAGCGATGATCCCGCCGACGATGGGCAGGTTCACGCCCAGACCAGACTTGAAGAGCAGTTTGTCCAGCCCGATGGTCGCGCCAGACACTAGCCCGATCGCCAGCAGCGAGCCGACGAAGCCGATCACGCCGTTCTCGAAGAGCACCTCGCTGAGCACGCTGCGGCTGGTGAAGCCGACCGACTTCAGGATGCCCAGCTCGCGCCTGCGCTCCAGCATCGCCAGCGCCACCGCATTGGCGATGATAATCAGCCCGGCCAGCATCGCCAGCGACGCAACGGCGGTCAGCATGATGATCAGGTTGTTGAGCAGCGTGTTGATGAAGATCTTCAGGTCCACCAGGCTGAAGTACTGCACCGTAGGCACAGCCTTCTGGATCTGCTGGAGCTTCTGATCCGCCTGCACAGGGTCGAGCTTGAGCGAGTAGATGTAGTTCGTGCCCTGCGGACTGAGCGCCTTGACCGCGCTGTTGTCGCCCAGGATCGGCAGGAACGTCGCTAGCGCCTTGCTGTCGTAGAAGCCCTTGACGGTGAAGGTCTGCGGCGGCGTCTTTGCGCCGAACGAGGTCAGCGTCAGCTCGCTGCCGACGTGCAGATTGAGCGGAGCCAGCGTCGAGGCGTAAGGCATGATCACAGACTTCGAGCCGGCGTCCTCCTTCGTCAGGAGGCTTCCAGCCTTATCTGCAGGCAGCTCCGACGCCAGCGTGACGTCCGGGATCTGACCGTTGGCAAGGTCATATGCCTGCACGCCGCTGAGGAAATACTGCGCTCCCGAACGCCCCAGGTTGTTCGTTCCGCCGTTCTGCGGCGTGTTCTTGATGATTTGCCCGATCGGCACGCCATCCACCGCCACCGGCACATCCTGCGCGAAGGCGTTCGACGACTGCCCCTGGATGCCGCCAATCGTGCTGAGTTGCTGGTCTACCGCGGCTTTGTCCTGCGCGTTGACGAAGAGGAACGAGTTGTACGTCACCTGACTCGACAGCGCCGTGTCTATCTGGTCCTTGATGTTCTGCCCCAGCACCAGGATCAAGCCGATGCCGAAGACGCCGACGAAGAGCGCGACCAGTGTCGTCACCGTGCGCGCGCGGCCACGCCCGATGTTGCGCAGGGCAATCTTGACATTCGACTTCCACGTGCGCGGCATGAAGACGACGATTGCGACGAGCGCCGCCACTGCCAACGCCATGATCCCGAGCGACGGGATGAAGTACGTCAGCGCGCCAGCGGCGGCGAGCAGCACGACCGCGACCAGAGCCGACCAGATGCTGATTCCCTCAGGCACCGGCAAGCGGCTGATCACAAAGACGATCAGACTGAAGAAGAGGCTGAGCAGCAGCAGGAAGGCGCCTGTGCCCGCGATTACTCCACCGGCGACGTAGAGATTGCCCAGGATGGCGAAGGAGAGCGCGAAGAATGATCCGGCAAGGATCGCCGCGAGCAGCAGCGTTAGCAGGACACTCGTGCGTCCCGCGCCCTCGCTCGTCCCGCGCAGCACCGCGAGCGGCCGCACCTGGCTCGCCTGCACGATGGGCATCAGGCCGAAGATCAGCGCCGTCACCAGGCCGATCAGCACGCCGGAAGCGACGGTCAGCGGGTCCACCGCGTTGGGCAGGTGAATAAAGAACGCCTTCTCAACCAGCCCCTTGACAAAGAAGCTGACGCCAACGCCCGCCGCCGCGCCGACAACGCCGCCAAGCACGCCGAGAATCGCCGCCTCCAGCCCGAAGAGCGCGTAGAGGTCGATGCGGCGGTAGCCGGT